>CAINWP010000151.1 GCA_903854475.1 uncultured Verrucomicrobiota bacterium | reverse complement strand
GGTGCAAACCAAGCTCCCCATCACACCGCTGATTCCATCGGGTGGCTACTTCGGCTTGGAAATGGATGACGACGGGCAATCCTTCGTGGCATACGATCAATCAGGCCGTTTCATCCTCTATCAAAAAGATGCCATTTCTCCGAACTGGGCCTCGGCCACGGTCACCCAGCGCCAGCTTCCCATTTCCGAAATGTTTGGTGGTAACCAGCTCCTCTGCACCGAGTTTTCTGGTGGAAAAATGGTGCTCTCGGACTCGGTGAACGGTGTTGTCCGCATTTTCGACAAGAATGCTCCTTTCGATACCGCCAACGCAGAACCCATCGCCAACGCAGGCGATGACGTCTTCACCGCCAGCTTGGACGGACAACCCGTGGAACTATTTCTCGATGGTAGCCTCTCCTTCGACGCGAGTGCCAACGAAACCCTCTCCGCCGTCTGGTCATGGAGCGGTGGCAGCGCGACTGGCCTAGAGACTTTTGCGATGATTCCTGCGAGCGTGACCACCATCACCCTCACCCTCACCGATAGCAAAGGAGCGATCTCCCGGGATAGCTTTAACACGAACATTATAAGGCCCCCCGTCATCAATCCCGGAAGTAACATTGCCATCGCGGATTCTGATGCCAATGGTTTGGTTCGCGTGCGGGTCAATCCGACTATCGTTTCACAAAGTCACCCCATCGTTTCATGGGAATGGAGCTGGTTGGGAGGAAGTTTCAGCGGTCAGTCGGGCGTCCTAAACCTTGGCCCTGAAGCTGATGGAAAACCGATTACATTGAGAGTCGTCGACTCCACAGGTTTAGCGAGTAGCAGCAGTTTCACCTTTGATCTGCTCAAGCCCAATCCCACTCCAGACATCATCGTGCCGGCAAACGGGGTATCACTCGACCGCTACGGCTGGGCCGTAGGTATCCACCAAGGAGTCGCCCTAACCGGGGCACCTTTCAAGACCGGGAACGGCACCTACTTTGCGAAGAACGTCAATAACAGGTGGAATCAATACTCTATTGCTTCATCCGACAAACGCGGCCAGGCGGTGCTGATTGATGGCGAATTTGCCTTCGTCGGTGCGGGGTTTCAATCAACCGGTTCGGTGGTCGTTTACAAAAATGTTGGAGGTTCATGGGTTGTTTCTCAAACGCTGTCACCCGGAGATCCCGAGGGACTCGGCTTTGGACACTCGATTGCCCGCAGCGGGAATACACTGATCATCGGTGCGCCGAGAACCGGCGTTTTTGGTGCGACTACTGGAGCATTTTACGTCTTCGAGTTGAGCGCTGGAATGTGGACTCAGGTGCAGAAAATCGTCACGCCAGATCCACCGACTTTCTTCGGAGATGATTTCGGAGCGAGGGTCGCCATCCATGGGAACTTCCTCGCTGTTTCCCAGCCGGGATTTAGTTCAAACAGCTCGGTCTTTGTTTATGAGAAGATCGCTTCTTCATGGACCTTCCGTTACAAGTTTGAAGCGGATGTCCCTAGGCCACCTCAAAGCCGCAGCCCGAACACTG
>CAINWP010000150.1 GCA_903854475.1 uncultured Verrucomicrobiota bacterium | reverse complement strand
GGAGGCATGGGGCGTCATGCAGGGGTGGTCTTTGCGGCGATCTTGCTGACCCTGCTCCCGGAAGGCCTCCGCGAATTGGGCAGTCGCTCGGTGCCCAATCCCTTCGGAGGCGCGGCCTGGTCGTTGGACTGGATCAAGGAAATGCGAATGATCCTCTACTCCCTGATGCTCATTTTGCTGATGTTAATGCGTCCGCAAGGATTGTTCCATCGGAGTGAACGACGGAGGCGCGGCGCATGAGCGCTTCCTTGTTGCAGTTGACCGACGTGACCATTCGCTTCGGCGGTTTGACGGCCGTTTCCTCGGTCACGGCGGATGTTCGGGAAGGCGAGTTGGCCGGACTCATTGGTCCTAATGGAGCCGGCAAGACCACTCTCTTCAACTTGATCACCGGTGTGTATCAGCCCACTGAGGGACGCATCGACTTTGCGGGCACGAGCACCGCGGGAGCCAAGCCCTTTCACCTGACCGAGCGCGGGATCGCCCGGACCTTCCAGAATATCCGCCTCTTCCCCAGCTTATCGGTCTCCGACAATGTTCGGGTGGCCTTTCACCGTCACCTGGAGCACCGGACCTGGCAGTCGTGGTTGCGCGGTGGGCGCTTTCACGCCGAGGAGGCCGAATTGCGAGAACGAACCCGTGAGTTGCTAAGCCTCTTCAACCTGGAGCGTGTCCAGGAGGCTCCAGCCAAAAGTCTCTCCTACGGGGATCAGCGGCGCCTGGAGATCGTTCGAGCGCTGGCCACAGGGCCCAGGCTGCTCTTGCTCGATGAACCGGCCGCCGGCATGAACCCGTCCGAGAAGGACGAGTTAATGCGGTTGATCCGCTTTGTGCGGGACCGCTTTCGCTTGGCCGTGCTGCTCGTGGAGCATGACATGAAGGTGGTGATGGGCATTTGCGAGCGCATCCATGTGCTGGAATATGGGCGGAAGATCGCCGAGGGGTCGCCCGAGAAAATTCGCGTCGACCCCAAGGTCATTGCCGCTTACCTGGGAGACTAGAAAACACCCAACTTTGCCATTCTCGCCGTGCTAGAAGTCCACAATCTGAGTGTCCAATACGGTGCCATCACCGCCCTCCATGGCATCTCGTTAACGGTGCCGGCGGGCGGCATCGTGACCCTCATCGGCGGCAACGGCGCGGGCAAGACCACCACGCTTCGGGCCATTTCCGGAATGGTGAAGCCGACCTCGGGACGGATCCTCTTTGACGGTCAAGACATCACGGGGTGGGCCCCGCATGAAATTGTTCGTCGCGGTTTGGCCCATTCGCCGGAAGGGCGACTGGTCTTTGCCAACCTGACGGTGATGGAAAACCTTCAGATGGGAGCCTACTTGCAGAGGGATCCTCAGTGGATCGCTTCGGAGCTCGAGTATGTTTTCGGCATGTTTCCTCGGCTTCAGGAGCGCCGCGAGCAGCACGCGGGCACCCTTTCCGGCGGAGAGCAGCAAATGTTGGCCATCGGCCGGGCCTTAATGAGCCGACCGCGATTTCTAATGCTCGACGAGCCCTCCCTGGGCATCGCTCCGCTGTTGGTGAAGGAGATCTTTGCTCGGTTGGTTGAACTCAACCGCGAACGGTTGCTGCCCATCCTGCTCGTTGAGCAGAACGCCCACCTGGCCCTAGAGGTCAGTACCTATGGCTACGTCTTGGAGACAGGGCGAGTTCTCTTGTCCGACCGCTCGTCGGTCCTCCGCGACAGTCCTGAAGTGCGCAGCGCTTATTTGGGCGGCTGATTTCACCTTCTCGGATAAAAGACGAGCCACTTCGGCAGCGGCTGGATAGGTGGATCCCTCGGGTTTCAGGGGATCTGCCGGTTGTAATTCACATTTGTAAATGATTAGTGAAACCCTTGTTACATTCGCGGCGTC
>CAINWP010000149.1 GCA_903854475.1 uncultured Verrucomicrobiota bacterium | reverse complement strand
GATGACGAAACGGTCAGTCGAACCTCCGCGGACGACGGGCGCGGTGGATGCTGCGTTCCGGGACACGGGACGAGACGTCGCTGCCGGAGCTTTTTTGACGTTCTTGATGCTCTTGACCGCAGTGGCAGCCGCCTGAGGGGACTGGGCCTGCGAGCGTTGAACCGGCTTCGCGGGACGGGCCGACTTCTTGGAGGGCTTTGGCTTCATGAATTCGATGTTTGGCCATCGAACACCAGGATTCCCTCCGACTCCAAGGGTTTCATTCGACAACTGCGCGTTGACAGAGCCCTCACAAGGGTCGAATCGCCGCCTTCCACTCTAATTCAAACCCCTCCTCCCGGAGTCGTTTCTGGAACTCGATGGTTAGGTCTACCTTGGCATGGACCGCGGCCGGCGTGAGTTTACGATCCACGCAGAACGCAGCCAACGCCCCAGCGGCTTCTCCAATGTTCCACTCCACGGGGTGCAATCGATAGCAACCGTTAGCAATGTGGGTGACCCCCAGACACTTGCCCGCCGCAATGAGGTTCTCCACCCGCCGCGGCAGCAGCGAGCCCAACGGGATTTGGAACGGCAGACTGGAAACATCAACATAGTTGCGACCGCCGGTCGAAGGATGCAAGTCGATGCGATAAGCTCCAACCCCCACAGAATCCCGGAACTGCGTGGCCCGAACCGTCTCGGCGGCGGCACCGGTTTCGGCCTTGCGGATCTCAGTGGAAAGGTGGCGCTCGGTCACCGTGAACTTCGCACAAATGCGACGACTTTCACGGATGTACGGAGCCAAGGCAAACCCGTCGAGAGTACCCAGCACACCAGCACTGGGCTTAAGACCCGGCCATCCCGTCCCACCGTCTGGACGCGGCGCGTCGGTTTGTAACCAATAGATGAGGCTCCGACTCAGCGCCTTGGCCTCGGCCTCACGCTGTCGGCGTTGCTCAAAAGTGACACCCGGACCGACCAGCGGGGCCAACCAGTGATCGTTCTGCGGCCAGTTCACCAGGCAGACCGAGGGGAAGGCCTTCGAATCCTGGAAGCGGGACGCATCGCGGATGCGACGATACGTCCACAGGTTGGGAAATGCGCCTTCCCCCACCGGATCGAAGGGCAAGATCCGAGGCTGGAGGGTGATGGGATGAGAATGTTCCCAGGCAAACAATCGACCCGGCCACGGTGGCGTCATCTGGGGTACATACTCCCGCCACCGGACGTAGTCGTCCGGACGTTGGGTGACATGATTTTGGCCTGCATGGTGTTCCAAGCCAAAGCACCAGGTGATGGCCTGCTGATCGAGCGGATCGGCTTTCTCTGGCGCGGAGGGCTCTCCAGTTTCCGATCGAGATTCGGCCCCGATCACGTGTTCCACTCCGGCCAACGGCAGCAGATCACCCAGTTCTGTGGCCTCCAGCACCCAAGGGGCCGACACCACTCGACGACGACCTCCGGTCACTGCCTCGAAGGTCACCGATTCGATTCGATCTCCCTGCACCGAAGCGGCGACAGGACGATGACCCAGCAAGAGGGTTAGTCGTCCGTTGGCAATATGCGGAGCCAGCATTGATTCTAAAACAGCAAGAGCCAGTCGCGGCTCATGGCACAAACGGGAGACCCATCCCCCTCCTGGATTGATCTGCGCCACGGACCTTGAGGCTGCGTTCAGCGAAGGATGCCCTAGAAAACGGAGCCGAACCTCATCCCGAAACTGGCGGTAACTCCGAGTGCAGCCCTCTTTTTCGATCCAAGGATGCTCATCGGGGGGAACCGCCTGGGAGGTGAGTTGACCTCCGATCCAAAGGGTTTCCTCGGTGAGCACCACCCGCTGTCCCGCGCGGCATGCTGCCAAGGCTGCAGCCACACCCCCCAACCCCACCTCCGACGATCAGAACCGCAGCAGACATTGAGGTAGTTCGGCGCTCGGAGGCTCCTAAATCTGGGGCCGCAAGCCAACCGCCACTCCATCCCATCGCCGCCAAAAACGCTCGCCGATCCATGGCAGTCAAGCTGACATCAAAAAGACTGAGGTGCGAGTGTGATGCCTGATTCATCGCCGATGCTCCGATTGCTCTGTTGTGTAAAAATGCGTTACAAAAAATAATTCAAATTTTGCAAATTTAAATCCCCCTCTCCGAAACCGATCACTGTATTCATGACATTCACACCTGTGATCGACGCCCCCACAACGAATGCCCAGTGGCTGACTGCCGCTAGGGACCTCTCGGACAATAAAACTTGGGAACAGCTCGCAACCACATACAGAGCTCCCATCCTGAACCATTGTACGAAGAGTGGCCTGACTCCTCAGGAGGCCGAGGAGATCGCTCAGGAAACCTTCTGCCAACTCGCCGTCCAAATTGAAAAGGCCGGAACCCGCTGGGAACCCAAGACCCTTCGATCTTGGCTGACCGACGTCGTCAACCGTCACATTATCCACTGCTTCAAAAAAAACGCGCACCAACACCTCTCGCCCAAGGTGCTGACCCTGGTGCAGCAATGGATGGATCCGCTGAGCGAGGATGGAATTTCACGTGAAGACCGCATCGAGGCCGAATCCCACCTTTTGGCCCTTTCTCTCAACCGGGCCCGCAGCCAGGTCTCGGCGCGTCACTGGCAAATCTTTGACACCTACGAGCTTCAGGGACTTTCCTCTCAGGAAGTCGCCCGGCATTTCAACACCAGCCACTTCAATGTCCGCCTGATTGCCCACCGTATCAGAAAGGTGGCTCGCCAGTCCTACAATCGACTCCTGAGTCAGGAGATGATTATTCCCAAGCCATGACTGGGTATGAAACAGCGTTACCCCCGGATCACGAGCTGATTCGATACATTTCCCAGCGTCCGAATTCCTGGGTGTTGCTGGTTCGAGATTCCCAGTACCGCCTCTGCTGCCTCAAACTGATTTATTCGTCAGACCCCGCCGAACTCCAGGAGCAGATCACCCTCCGCAATGCGCTCAAGCGCGTGTCCCTGACGACTCCCGGCTTGCTGCCGATGCTCGATTGGGGTGTGAACACCAACACTGGAATCCTGTGGGAGAAATTTCCATTGGCTGACGATGTGACTGGGATAATGCCCGAGGATCCGGCCGCCTACCGCCCCATGACCTTGATTGAGTGGTGTCGGCAAAACCCCGAGCCCCCCACCCGGAGTGTGATTTCATGGGGCATCCGATTGGCCTCCGCGCTCAGCGCACTTCATGGCGAAGGGTTATTCCACCTGGATATTAAACCCTCAAACATCCTCTTCCTCAACGGACTTCCAACTTTAGGCGATTACGGTTCACTGAGTACGTCGGCGCAGCCCCATCGACACATGGGCTCCGATGGTTACTACCCTCCCGACAAGCACGGTTCACACGCGCTCGATGTCTTCGCTCTGGGACGCACCCTCTACGAGGTCTGGAGCGGCTTTGACCGCTATCAGTTTCCAAACCTGCCAAACCGATTGCTCAAGACCCCGGATTGGGAATCGCATGGCTGGATGTTGAACGAGTCTTTGATCCGAGCGACGGACGTTCGGGTCACCCAACGCTTCTCCAATGCAGCCGACTTCGAGAAGGCGCTTTCTGAGGCCGATGAGGGGCGAACCCGACTCTCCCGACGCAAGGCGGCCGCAGCGCTACTGACCCTGG
>CAINWP010000148.1 GCA_903854475.1 uncultured Verrucomicrobiota bacterium | reverse complement strand
TCTTTGATGATCAGAACAATGTCATTGGAGTTGCTTACGATCCAAATGCCGAAAACACTGTCCGGATCAACGGTTCGAATAGTTTTGGTGCCAACAGTATTGCGGGTTTGAGGAAGTCGGGACCGGTTTATCTAGATGCCAATAAGTACTATCGTTTTCAGTTTGATTTTCAGGAGTTTACCGTAGCAGATATTTTTGAAATTGGCTACACGAAGGCGTCAGCGACGGCAAGCGGTGTCTATGTGACCAACGTCGTGGCGAGCTCGGAGAATTATCCGCCAATCGCCGCCAACACCAACGATGAAAAGGTTTCGAATGCCTTCGATGGCACAAACAACAAGTATCTGAACATTGACGAGTTCGGGGACAAGACCACCGGGCGCGATAGCGGCTTGATGGTTCGCATGTCTGAGTCGGTGAGTCTGACTAGTGTCCAGTTCAGGAGTGCAGCGGATTCGGACTTCTGGGATCCCACAACGTACACAGTTTTTGGCTCCAATTCTCCATTGGCTTGGTCGTCGTCTGCCTGGGGCATTGCACTCTCCTCAGGAAGCACCAATCTCACAAGTACCCGAAGCAGCAACGGCAACCTCGTAACAGTGTCGGGTGCTTCGGCTTTCCAGTACTACAAGATTGTTTTCCCGACCACTCGGGGGAGTAGCAGCAATCAGTATTCCATGCAGGTGGGTGAAATCTATTTGGGGTACGGCACTGTGACGGGAACCGGGTCATCCGCAGTCAATTCGGCGGTTGTCAAATCGGCTCCTGGCTCCGTGAATGACGTTCCGTCGTTGGTCACCGCCAATGGAGCGGTCTTTAGCATGGTGCCAGACCTTTCGGGAACGACCATTACCGCCAATTTGTCCGTTACAGGTTCAGGAGTCTTGGCTTTGTACAGCGGTGGCAGCGCCATCATCAACGGCACCACGGTGAATGGTGCGACCGTCACCGCCAACAATTCGTCTTCGGTCACGATTTCTGGAAGTTACGCGAGCATCAACAATTTGCTCCAAGCAACCAGTGCCGTCCGGTACAGCCAGAGCTTGGCTGGCAACTCGCTGAGCATTCGGTTGTCCGGACCGGGCTTGGAGACGTCGACGGACGGCGGGTCCTTCTCCAGTCCCAACAAGATCATCGATTTCTACGGTGTGCGTTCGGGTAACTTAGTGACCGTGTCTTCGGTGGCATCATCCGGGGGAAGCTCTCCGGTTGGGGAGGAAGTCGCGAAGGTCATTGATGGCAGCACGGAGACCAAGTACTTGAACACAGCGGGTCCCGGCAGTGGACTGACCATGACCCTTTCGTCTGCCGGCGTCATGGATTCCATGTTGTTGGTGAGTCGCACCAACGACGACACCTGGCAGTGGGATCCCAAGACCTGGCAAGTCTATGGGTCGAACACCAACGCCATTTGGTCGGACACCAACTGGGTGTCCCTGGGTTCTGGGAACACCAATCTCGCAGACGCCCGTGGTTCTGTTAGCATGGTGAGCTTTGTCAACACGACGGCTTACAAATTCTACAAAGTGGTTTTTTCTACCACCAAGGGCACGTCCAACAACCAGACCTACTTGCACATCTCGGAAGTGAACTTGTTCCGGGCACCGCAGGTGAAGTTGGGAGGATTGTCCGATTTGCGTACCTTGAGCCCCGAGGGTTGGACACAGCGGATGTGGTTCGACCTGACGACCACCAACAACGCGACCCTAACAACTCTCCAGACTGCATCTCTTGGGACTCCGGATCTATACCGTACCCAATCGGGTTCTTTGCAGACCCCGTATTCTCAGACAGACCTCAACACAGCAAACCAGAACGTCATTGTCGAGCTGCAGGGAAGCACTAATACCTTCCGCTATGAAGACTATGGCCAGATTGCTAGTGGTTATTTTTCGACCACAGGGGCTGGCAAATACCATTTCTGGGTTACAGGCGACGGTAATGTCGAGCTGTGGCTCTATGATGAAGTTGGAAACAGTTTCGCCGTGTCGAGTGGAACACCCGTCGCCGTGGCCAAGAATACCGATTGGGCTCGGCGTGATCAGTGGCGTGACAAGAATGGATCGGCATCCATTGCCAATGTAAGGGCGGCAGCCATCACGCTGGCAGCAGGAACCTTGTATCGGTTTGAATTGAGGCACGTTGAGGGGAACTATCTGGGTTACGATTACTCAGACTTCTTCCAAGTGGGTTACTCGTTCAACAAGACCGATCCAACTGCTCCTGACGGTATCTTGGGATCAGACTCATCCCCGTTCGCCGTATACCCTGACTTTGCTGGTAACTCGCTGACGGCTGTTTTGTCCGTGAGCGCTGGGCTTCTGGACCTGGGTGTTCAGGGAACTGCCGATACGACCGGAACCGGGGTGACCATCAGTTCGGATCGAACCGGAAGCGTGTCGGTCACGGGGACGTTGTCAGCGCTGAACACTTATCTGCAGGCCACAACTTTAGTAACATCGAATCTTGGAGTTCCTGTCACGCTCACGTTGAAAGGTCCGAGTTTTTCGGGATCCATTCCCAATGTCTCGGTGACAGCTCCCACGAGTGGATTGACCGGACTTTACGAATTCAATGACCCCGCCAACCTGGGCAAGAATTCACTGGCGGGCGGTGTAAGCCTTCAAGTGAGCGGAACTTCTCCCACCTACTATCAAACATTAACAGACGATGTGGGTTACTCGATGGGTGGTGCCATTACGACCCCAGGTGCGTCGACTTCCAACTACCTCTTCTTAGACCGCGGAACGCCCAGTGCGCTGGAGACCTACAGTTTCCTCTTCGATTTGTATTCACCCGCGGCCAGTCGTGATTTGTACCGGAGTTTCTTTCAAACAAGCCAAACCAACAGCAATGACGCCGACTTCGTCATGGAGCCTGATGGCCAGATGGGAAGCGGCGAACTCAGCGCCGGAGCCAGAACCCCATCGCTCATCGATTCGGCTTGGAAACGGGTGGTGTTCACTTCTTCGGGCGATACATTCAAGGTTTGGGTTGACGGATCTCTGTATGGCACCTTGACCGGAACAAATGTGCGGTACGACTTGGGGCAGAAAGTTTTGTTCTTTGCGGATAACACCGCCTCAGCAATGCCCGCACTGAACGTGGCCACCTTAGCCATGTGGTCCCGGACCCTGAGTGACTCCGAGATCCTAGCGATGGGTTCTGCATCGATGGGTTCGGTGGATAAATCCGGAGCCACGTCAAACTATGCTTCAACGGTCTTTCCGTCGGTTTCTTACTCGGTGGTTTCGGGTGTCCCCATCAGTCTTTCCGGGACGATCCAACTGACGGTGGGTGCTCCGACCCTGACCAAGACCAAGGTGTACGATGGCGGGGTATCGGCTGCGATGACGATGGGAACTGTCAGCGGTATCCTCTCGGCGGATGCGAGCACCGTGTCGGTTTCTTTTCTGGCGGTTTACAATTCGGCCTCGTTCGGAACCGGGAAGTCCATCACGGTTACCTACACCCTGAGCGGCACCAGTGCCTCCAACTACGACGCACCGGTGGCATCGGTTTTCAATGACGGGGTCATTACCTCTAAGTTGCTCTCGATCACCGGAATTTCCATCGCGGACAAGGTGTACGATGGAACCAGTTCGGCGACCTTGTCGGGGACGGCCGCTTATTCCGGTTTGGTGACCGGCGAGAGTTTCTTGGTGATGAGCACCCCGACCGAGGTGTTTGCGTCCAAAGACGTCGGGACGAGCAAGGCGGTGACAGTGACGGGGTATTTGGCACCGAGTTCCAATTATTCCATTTCTCAACCCACCGGGCTGACTGCCAGCATCACCCCCAAGATTTTATCCATCGGTTCCCCGAGTATTGCCTCCCGAGATTATAATGGGACGACAACAGCGGGTACCGTGACTCTCGGTTCTTTGTCCGGGTTCGTGGGAACTGAAACGGTCACGGCGACGGGTTTTGTCTCTTCGTATTTGAGCGCTAATGTGGGGTCCTATGCGTCGGCGGTGACTTACACCTTGGCTAATGGCCTCAATGGAGGTTTCGCCGCGAACTATTCGTTGGCCAATGGAACGGCCACCGGAACTGTGACGGTGAAGACGGTCACGATCGGTGGGAGTTTCTCGGTGGCCGACAAGGAGGAAGACGGTTCGTCCTTGGCAACTCTCTCTTCGAATTCATTGACCTTGGTTGGGGTGGAGTCTGCGGACGCCAGTTTTGTGGCCTTGGTGCCGGTGGCCGTGTTTGGTAGTAGCTCGGCTGGTGCGAGTCTGACTGTGAGTCTTACGATTGCCTCGTCTGTCTCCGGTACGAAAGCCGGCAATTATACCCTATCGCTGGTGGGGGCTCCGACAGCGGTGGCTTCAATCTTGGCCAGCGTGCTCCCCCAGTTGACCTTAACGGTGGATCCCACCG
>CAINWP010000147.1 GCA_903854475.1 uncultured Verrucomicrobiota bacterium | reverse complement strand
CCACACGGCGAGACTAATTTGGAAGGAGCGGTCCTTATCCCGGGCCCGCCACAGGGAACATCCTGTGGAGGCCGAGACAGCCGCCATCGAAGCCTGACTTAGAAACTGGCGACGATTCATGGCGATGGGACGTTAGAGGCGCTGAGGATTAGTGTGCCGGAGCCGAACCGCCGGAGGCCTTAGCGGCGACCGTCTTTGGCGGGTGGAAGAACAAGGCCAGCGCCACCGCGGCCGCCGAGGCGGCGAAGAGCGGCACTTGGAACAGGCCCTTGAAGTTGACCAGCTTGTCGGCGGTGTAGACCGACTGCATCAGCCAGGGGCAGATGGAGTTGGCGATCAGGGCGCCGAAGCCGAGGATTTGCAGGTTGAAGAGGCCCTGGGCGCTGGAGCGGATATCCTTCGGGAAGTAGGCGTCCACGAAGATGTACACGGTGGCGAAGAAGAACGCATAGCAAACCCCGTGGAGGATTTGAATGAGGATGATGGCGCCGGCGCTGTCGGGCACGAAGGAGTACACGGCGAAACGGGCGGCATGGCCGAGAATGCCGACGATCATCGTGGTGCGCCAACCGAGCTTCTTCAGTGTGGCCCCCAGGACGAACATGGTGAGGATTTCGGCGATTTGGCCGATGCTCATGATCGGGGTGATCCACGGGGCGGCGATGCCGACGCCACCGTCTGCCTTGGCTGTGCCCAAGAAGGTGCCGGTCCAGTTGAAGTAGCAGTTGTGGACGAAGGAATCGACGAGGGTGACGAGCCATAGAACGAGCACGAAGGGTTGCTTCAGCAGTTTGACAGCCTGCTTCCAAGCCTGACCACCTTCGGAACCGGCGACTGCTTTCTTCGGCGGGGTGTGGGGCAGCAGGAAGCTAAATCCGGCCAAAATCAGCGAGGCGATACCGGCTACGATGAAGGTCCATTTGGTGGCGGCCTTGGCGGCATCACCGGACAGGGGATTGCTGAACACGGCCTCGATCCATTTCACGGCCCCTTCGGGATGGGTGGCATTGACTGCGTCCCAGTTGACGAAAATGAAAGTGAAGGGCCAGGCGGCGAGGATCCAGCCGATGGTGCCGCCCATGCGGACGATACCGAACTCCTTGGAGGCGTCCTTCATGTTGGCGAAGGCGATGGAGTTGGTGATGGAGATAGTGGGTACGTACAGGAGGCAGTGCACCAGCATCAGCACGAAGAACGGGGTAAAGTCTTTGGTGAAGCCGCATCCCAAGATCGCCAAGCCACCGATGAGGTGGGAGAAGGCGAGGAACTTCTCGGCCGAGAACTTGCGGTCCGCCCATTCATTGCTAAAAAACATACCCACAATGGAGGCGATGGGAAACGCGTTGAGGATCCATGATTGCTGGCTGGGTGTGAACCCCAAGCTAGGCAGGTAGCCGAATATTAGGGGCAGCCAAGCTCCCCAGATAAAGAATTCGAGCACCATCATGAGGAACAATTTGAAACGGATTCCGGAGTTCATGGATTGGGTGTGAGTGATCGGCAGGGATTGCAGGTCGGTTGTAAGACGCTATGCGACCTTGTCCCGTTCCGACAAGGCAGGAGTCACAAGAAAAGGGGTCGGTCCCACCTATTTAAACAAAATGTGCCACTCTTTACTATTCTCGAGGCAGAAAAGGGGTCGGTCCAACCTATTTACACAAAAGGAGACACTCTTTACTATTATTGAAGGGCCCCTCTTGCCAAATGAGTCGGGGATTGGGGGTGGCAGTCGTCGGGTTGTGGCGGGGCTCCGCGGGATCGGTCCGGCGCTCGCTAGGAAGCTCGGGGGATCATGGAGCTTTCGCGCTGCGCGCGAGTCGCGGGGTCGGTCTCACCTATTTACACAAAAGGGGACACTCTTTACTATTCTCGAAGGGCCCTTCTTGCCAAAGAGTTGGGGAGTAAGTGAGGGCAGTCGTCGGGTTGCGGTGGGGCTCCGCGGGACCGATCCTGCTACTGCCTTGGAAAGTTGACCTGATCCGAACAATGGGAGAAGCGACTCTCGATGGTGCAGGGGGAGAGAGAAGCTTGTTCTGGGGCCGCTGGAGGGTTTCAATAGCGAGGTAGGTTCTTAGAATCCATGACCCCCACCCTCCGCTCCCTGCGTGCCCTGGCTGACCCGACTCGTTTGCGGATCGTGGCTTTGCTGGAATCTGAGGAATTACCGGTCAACGAGATTCAAGAAATTACCAGTCTGGGGCAGTCGCGCGTTTCTACCCATTTGAGCCTGCTGGCTGAGACGGGCTTGGTTCTCTCCCGCCGGGAGGGGAAACGGACTTTCTATCGGTTGAATCCACAGGCCGATGTGCAAATCCGCGAGTTCACGCGGTTGGCGATGCAAGGAGCCAAGGAGTTGCCTGAGCACGAGGGAGATCAACTCAACCTCCGTCGGGTGCTGGCTCGCCGTGACGAGCAAGCTCAGGT
>CAINWP010000146.1 GCA_903854475.1 uncultured Verrucomicrobiota bacterium | reverse complement strand
GACCCAAGGGTGGACTCCGACTTTGCGTCAGCGCTATTTCGCTGGGTTTCGGCAAATCCCCTCGGGGTGGGGCCACCTGCCGGCCGCCTACGATCAATGGTTCCTGGATGTGGACCAGAAGCCCAATCCCGGGGCCGGATTCGATCCGCTGATCAAACGTCTCGAGCAGAAGGCCTTCGCGTTAATTCCCGATGCAGAAAAAGGGCCGATTGCCGAGTTGATGAAGACTCCGCCATCCGCCGTCCCTACTCCCACGGTTCCCGCACCGACTCACAGCCGTTCTAGTGGGAATCGAGTGTGGAAGTTTGACGACTTGGCCGATGTTTTGAGCGCGCCCCTGTCGGGTCGAAATTACGCGAGAGGTCAGCAAGTTTATCAGCTCTCCCAATGCGGGGTTTGCCACCGCTTTCAGGGGGCGGGAGGTGCGACGGGACCCGAGCTGACCGGGGTATCTAGCCGGTACTCCCGGGCGGACCTGTGGCGTTCCATTGTCGATCCCAACGCGGTCATCTCGGAGCAGTATCAGTCCATGGTCCTGACTCTGAAAGACGGGAAGGAGATCACGGGTCGGGTTTTGGAAGATTCTCCGACCCAGATTGTTGTCGGGGTCGATGCCCTGACCGACCGGAAGGTGACCGTGCAACCCAGTGAGGTGCGTCAACGCGTCGCCTCCAAGGTGTCGTCCATGCCGGAAGGGTTGCTCTCGGCTTGGGGGCGGGAAGACATCCTCGACTTGCTGGGCTATTTGGAGTCCAACGGGCTCGAAGACTCTCCGATCTTCAAGCGGCGTTGATCGCTTTCCACAGCACATGGACGGCCCAGAGGAGAATCATCCCGCTGGCGCTGGCCACCTTGACAGCGGTCCCGGCGATGAGGCCGAGTGCCGCCCCGACGCCCGCGCTACCGGCCTCGCTCCAGGGGCGTCCTCCGATCCATTCGCCGAGAATGGCGCCCAGCAACGGACCTGCGATCCATCCCAACGGAGGCCACAACAACCCCAACAAACCGCCGATGGCCGCTCCCATCATGCCGCGCCAGGTGGCTCCGAGTCGTTGGGCGCCATAGCTGGCGGCCGCGAAGTCCAAGGCGGCCGAGAACACTGCGACGACGATGAGCGTGAGAAGCACCCATGTGGCTGCCCCGTTGTCACCGAGGATCCATCGGTGCCCGAGAGCTGCGAGGGCAATCAACGGAGTGCCAGGGAGTCCGGGCAGGAGCGCGCCTGCCCAGCCGACGAGCATGATGAGGAGGGTTAGGGCGAAGGCGGTGATTTCGGAGGGGCTCACAGTGGTGGTCGGAATGAACGGAACGCAGCGTGTTGGATCTGCAGGCGAGGAGGGCGGTGGTTTGTCTGCCGAAGCATCGCTGGAGATATTTTTGACCGGGATCTGTGGTCGGGCCTAGGGCTCAGTGGTCCGCGCAGCGAGCCAACAGAGGTTCGGTTGCAGAGTCTAATGATCGCTTTCTTCTGCAACGCTCGCAAAAAGCCCCGAAAAAGCGACCCTTCTAAGGGAATGTAAATCTGGAATCTGGGTCTTTTGAATTCGAGCCCCCAAGGAGACTGCTTCTCAGTACCCATTCAAATGAATCCAATCGGATCGAAATGCGTGCCCGTCGAGGTTGGGTGTCTGCAGCCGTCGCCGAAGACGTTGGACCGGTTCTCAGAGTCTCCAGCCCTGCCGCTGCGAGTTCCAGCCTTTGCCCGGAGGGTTGAGATTGTTATTTTTGGCCAGTTGGCGATTGACGCATCGAAAACGTCTGTTATATTGATGTCGTTCTTTCGCAGCAGAGTTTTAAAAGCGCATTGATTGGTTCCCTTGATTTTTCATCGGAGCGAGTTAATACAACTTTTAATCGTAGGGCTGAAGTTTTGGTGCCTGATGCTTAGTAGCTTTTAATGAGTGTTTTTTAGAAACCGATTTTAGGTTGTTAAAGTTTTGTTGGCTTAGCTTTTTAAGCTAGCTGTTCGCTGAATTTTTAATTCAAAAAAACAGAGTGTTTAAATCGTTTTCAACAAAAATTTTAACAAAGTAAAATTAGAATAACTAAACAATTCCTTAAAACCTTGTTAGTCAGTTGCACTGTTCGTTTTCTGAGGCGTCGTTGTTCAACTCCTCAGGATCTCCACTAAGTCCTACAGAACTGATTCTGATTATTCCCCGGGGCGTATGGTCATCCTCTGACTGGCGCCCCGGTTTTTATTTGGGCCTCCGTCGGAACGACGGGGGCCTTTTTTTGTGCGCCCGGCAGGGCGTACTCTCCAACGGGTTGAAGTCCCGAGCAGGCTCGGCAAGGGACAGACTGCCCAACCTCACCGAAGCACCTCCGAGGTAGGGCGATTTCTCCGAAAGCGCCGCGTCCGCAGACATGGACCGCCGCAGAAATCGGACCGCCGCCGGGGCGGACCGCTCGGAG
>CAINWP010000145.1 GCA_903854475.1 uncultured Verrucomicrobiota bacterium | reverse complement strand
GCACCCGCTGGCCACTCCGAGCGCTGAACCTTCCCTCCAGGCCACCGCACCTCCACCGCCGTCGGAGCCTGCGGGATCGCTAAAAGAATCACGGTTTGCCCAACGCGCTCACACGACGCAAATGTCGAAAGCAGTTCACGGGACGAGGAGTTTGTTAGCCATTATTTCCCGGACCCCGGACGATCCAACTCGAAAACTGAGGGGGAACTCGCGCGGAGGTGCGCGGGGATCGGTACGAGACAGGCGTGAAGCTCTTCAGAATCGAAACCGTTGCCGCCTCGAAGTAGGTAAATTGCGAAGAACAGTGTGTGGGGGACGCTCGACAAGCCAACCGTGCGGATCCAGCGTGCCGACCATTCCCATGAAACGCAGACAGTTCCTTGAGCGGTCTTGGTTGGGCAGCCTGACCGTGGCTTCCGGATGCTCGCTCCTGCCATCCGGCGGCCGCGGTCCGGAGCGCCTGTTCTTCACCGCGTCGGGCAAGACTTGTGTCATCGACTCGACGGGCCAGAACTTTCATGAGCTGGAAGTTTCGGCCCCTGGTCAGGTGACGTGGCAGCCGGCCGGTTTCTTGGAAGACGGGCGAGTACTCTTGCTGAGTATGGAGGCGCGGCGAGACGGTCCGGGCCGACCCTTCGACGAATACTACCACCAGACACCCACCCACGTTTGGGCCTACGACCTCGATCGGAAAAACCTGGAGGAACTGGCCACACGCGACCGCCTGGCGCCGTTCTATGCGCCGCAACTGGTTCTTCAAGGCGGACGCATCCTCATGCAAGTAATCCGCACCCGACCTGGGCAAACCTTCAACATGCGTTTGGACGGTTCGGATGCCCGCGAGTTTACTGGCCCGGACGAAGGATTGCCCTACGGCTACAGCCTCAGTCCGGACGGTCAGCGCGTGGCCTTCCATTTGGCCAGTCGCGAAGGCTACCAGATCTGGACTTGCAACACCCACGGGGGCAACCGGGTGAAGGTCGCCACCCAACCCGGTCATTTGTATTTCGGGCCCAGCTGGTCTCCCGACGGGCAATGGTTGGCCTTTCAAGACTGCCACGCCCCGGTCGATCCGGGACACGACTGGTCCGACGTCTGCGTGTGTCGCCCGGATGGGACCGGATTCCGAATGCTCACCGAGGGTCAGTCCATGTGGTTCGCAGCCACCTACGGCGCGGCAAGCCATCGCGGCGGCGGTTCCAATGTGCCCGTGTGGACGCACGATGGCCACATCCTCGCCCCCTTGCGCATCCCGGGCTCCCGAGTCCCCTGGGAATATCAAGCGCAGCGGCCTGACACCGATCATTTCAACCGCGAGTTTAAACCTCACCAAGCCCGCGGCGGCACCGCCATCGCTCGGATCGATCCGAAAACGGGTTTCGTCGGCTGGGTGACTCCATGCACGGACGGCGTGTGGGATTTCAGAGCAACGGAGTTTCCCGGAGGCGGCCCGGTCGCCTTCTGCCGCGCCGAAACGGGCGGAGTGCCCCACCTTCGGGTGACCGATCGAAAAGGGCGCCATTCCCTGAAGATCCATGCCGGGATCGGCCCTGGCGGCCTAGATCATCCGCGGTGGCTGCCCCGAAGAACTGCTGATTTAGGTCGTTGATCAGGCGCGCATGCTCGCGGGCCTCCGCTGATTGGCCTCACCGGCTGTGCCTGCTTCAGCAAAAGCGTCGTCGCTCGCTCATTGCAGGCCTCTAACTGACCCTAAGTGCCCCGCTCCTCGTCGTTGCCTTGGGCTCACCAGGAAGCCTGTCCCCAGTCATCTCGACTCCCCCCAATGACCGCGTGGGTGTCTTCTAAGAAGCCCTCGCCCATCCAAAATGAGCCTGTCCCTATCGCACCACTCTCTGTCCACGGACGATGGCTTCCAGACCCACCAAGCACGGTCGTTTTGAATTAGGAATTGACGGAAGGGAGGTCTATTGCAAACTGTTTGCATAAACAACAAACGCCCTGCTGTTCACCCATGAAAATACCCTGGATTATTGCTGGTTTTTCCATCGCTTTATCGGCAAAAACCCAAACATTTATTGCTTATGGCCATGTCGATATCGGTATCGCCTATGAAAATAAGTCTTTTGATTTGCATGTCCACCGAGAGGAGCCGATGAATCAGGAATTCAGCCCTACGGAGGCGGTTTTCGCCGTTGGACCCGCTGCTGCTGGAGTGTCGCCGGGAGGGGCTTTCACGAGTTTTCTCGGGACCCTTGGCACACCGGTTTGGATCCTTCCAACCGCCGAGAACGCACAACTGCCCTTTCTGGGATTCGGCACTGAGGAACTTGTTGCTGGCGACTGGTCCGGGAATATCAGCCTGAGTCTGAAGGCCGTCAGCGGACCCGGAACCTTCTCGGTCTGGGAGGTGGGTGGCTTTGGAACACCCAACCTCAAACTGTCCACGGTCAATGGAATCACCGAAATCGACCACCTGATGTTGGTCCCCGGTAGCCACGGTCATTTCAACGTGGGTTTCTCGGCTCCTGGCGACTATTTCGTGACGCTGGAAGCCTCTGGCAACCACCTCATGGACGGCTTTCGCACCAGCGATTCGGCCACCTACCGCTTTCAGGTGATTCCAGAACCCTCCACCTGGGCCTTGGCTCTCACTGGAGCCGGAGTCGGCGCTCTGACTTTCCTCCGTCGATGGACGAAGGACCGTCGGTTTTAATTCTGTTCCACGAGGGGCATTGAGTGCCGGACAACGGCTTCCTCAGGGTTCGGTCATCAAAAATCCAGCCATCACCTTGAAAACGGTGAGCGTTATCTTAGAGGTTTGTTTTATGAGTAAAACAATGTTGTTGCCCTGCGCACATTGATACGGCAGAAACTCTAACGGTGCCGCTCACTCCATTCACAAATCTGCCCATCGGGACCCTCGCGATCCATAGACCGGTCCGAGACATACCTCGGCCGATGCATCTCGGTCTGATAGTGGCCATGGTCCTTTCTAGCACGGTGGGAGCATCCGATCTGCTACCTCCTCAAGAGTATTCCCTCCTCGATCCGGTGCCCCGGCAAGCCATGAGACCCTTGAGTACCGATCGGCCGGACCAGACGGAAAGCCCCTATTCGGTCGATGCCGGGCATGTTCAGTTTGAGTTCGAGGTGGCCAAGGCGACCTTCGGAACGGTTTCCGCCGACGGCGACCGCTCCGGACGAGAACTGGTGGCTGGAGGAGTCAACGCCAAGGTCGGACTAACGCCCCGGTCCGACTTGCAGTGGATCTACGATGGCCAAGTGGTTTCCTGGAGGCGATCCGATGCGACCGGACGGCTCGAGCAGCGATCCGGTGCCGGTGACCTCCAGACGCGTCTCAAGGTCAACCTCTGGGGCAATGACGGCGGCCTCACTGCCCTAGCCGTCATGCCCTACGTGAAATTGCCCCTGTCGGCCTCCCATGTCCGCAACGGGCATGCTGAAGGAGGTCTCATTGTACCGCTGGCTGTCGAATTGGCCCCGGGCTGGTCGCTGGGCGGCCAGACCCAGGTCGATTGGGTTCATTACGACCCGGCCGGTCACGGCTTGGAATGGGGCAATACCGTGACCCTCGGCCGCGACATCACCGAGCGGTGGGCCGGCTTCATCGAATTGGCCGCCCGCATCGCACCGGAATCCGGTCTGCCCTGGCAGGGGCAATTCGACCTCGGCTTCACCTGGGAGGCCCGTGAGGGGCTCCAACTCGATTTCGGCTGCTTCTTCGGAATCACCCGATCGGCTCCGGATTACATGCCCTTCCTCGGGCTAACTTGGCGGTACTGACACCAACAGGCCGTTGGTAAGAGGGTTCCCGACGCGGGCCAATCAAAAGTAGCGAGGAACCACCGTGGGCCGCCGAGGCTCGATGTGGGTGTCGAGCGCTTGGCGGAAGCGTTCGATCCCGGCTTTCTCAGCGTCTCCGAGGCCGTAACGAATGTGGCCTCCCAAATACGATTGGCGAAATTCGCGAGTGAATTCGGGGCGATGCTCCACCCAGTGGGGCATCGATTCCAAACCGAGAACCCGGGCTTGGCGAAGGCGGTCCGCCAAGGCGGGCGTTGCAGCGCTTTCCCCAACGGCCCACACGGCGTAAACAAACGGCAGGCCTGTCCATTCCTTCCACGCGGCCCCCAAATCCCATAGCCGGTGCGGATGAGGACCCAGAGAAAATCGAATGGCCGGATCGCCAATGAGCAGCACGTTGCGAGGCATCCGCTCCCGGTCATAATCCGCCAAAGGGCTGAAGCGCGGCGATAGCCCTCGGGCTGCCAAGAGCACGCGCAACAAATTCACGCTGGTGCAGGAAGCCGGGTCGAGATGCACCTCGGTCAGGCGTTCGTCGAGCGGATCCTGATGGGCCAGAAAAACGCTGGCGACCGGTCCGTCGGAGGCGATGGCTACGCCGTCCACGATGGGATATCCCGGAGCAAACAACGCTTCGGTAACACTCAGCAAAGCGGCCTCGAGCCGACCGGCACGCAATTCCACCGCCAACGTCGACGGCGGCAAGAATCGACACCCCTCCTCCAGCCCACAGGTCAATGGCACCGCATTGAGGTAGGGAACGGACCCGATGCGTGCCGTCTCAGGAATCACACCTCAAGAGAGCGGCTTTACGGTCCACCGCAAGCAACGAACGAAGCGAGATCTCGAGAGGCATCACTTGAGCCGGCCAACAAATTGGGCCGTCTTGTCCATAGCCACCTGAATCTTGTCGAAGGCGGTCGCAAAACAGCAGCGCACAAAGCCCTCGCCACTGGGCCCGAAGGCTCCACCAGGCACGCAGGCGACCTTCTCCTCGTTCAACAAACGCACAGCAAACTCCTTCGAAGACAGACCCGTGCTGGTGATGTCGGGGAACGCATAGAAAGAACCTCTCGGCAAATGGCACTTGAGACCCATGTCGTTGAGGGCCTTCACGATGAAATTGCGCCGCAACTGATACTGGTCGCGCATTTCAGCCGTCGCGGCAGCCCCGTGAAGGAGCGCCTCGATGGCGGCCTCCTGGGCGATGATGCTCGCGCACATGATGGCGTACTGGTGCACCTTCATCATGGCGTCGATGAGCGGGGCCGGACCGCAGGCGTAGCCGATGCGGAAGCCGGTCATGGCATAAGCCTTCGAGAAACCGTGCAGGAAGATGGTCCGCTCGGCCATGCCCGGCAGCGAGGCAATAGACACATGCTCTCCCTCGAAGGTCAGCTCGGAGTAAATCTCATCAGTGAGAATCAACAAGTCATGACGTCGGGCCACCTCTGCGATTTCAAGCAACTGCTGCCGGGTCATGGTGCCCCCGGTCGGGTTGGTCGGAAACGACAGCATGAGCACCTTAGACTTCGGTGTGACCACCGCTTCGATGGCCTGGGCCGTCACCGCGAATCCGTCTTCGGCCTTGCACGCCACCGGCACCGGGACCGCATGAGCCAGCACCACACTGGGCGCATAGCTGACATAGCAGGGCTCGTGGTAAATGACCTCATCGCCAGGGTTGAGCACCGCGCGCAGAGCCAAATCCAGAGCCTCGCTGACGCCGACAGCCACCAAAACCTCCGTCTTAGGATCGTAGCGAACCCCAAAGTGCTGCTCGACGTAGTCCGAGATGCATTCCCGCAACTTCAGGAGGCCGAGATTGGAAGTGTACTGGGTCCGGCCACGTTCGAGGGCGTAAATTGCCGCCTCACGAATGTGCCACGGCGTGGCGAAATCCGGTTCCCCGACTCCCAGGGAAATCACGCCCGTGGTGTTCTGGACGAGCTCAAAGAAGTCACGGATGCCGGAGCGCGGGATCCCCGCGACGTGGTGGGCGATGAAGTTGCGATGAACGGAGGACATGGACGTCTTTGGGGAGGTACGCGAACTCGGAGACCTTCGGGAAGGAGAATTTCCCGGATCCGCCGCAGATTCGCCAGGTTGGCGTTTAGCGGCGGCTCGGGCGGGGAAGCGCGGCAGCCGTGGCGCAAGCGACTGCGACGGCGGATGAAACTCGGGTGCCGGACTTCATGATGCAGGCCTATTCCGGACAAAACCCCAGCCCTGTCAAGGCGGGCGTGCCGCGGATATGCAGCAAACGCTCCATCCACTTCAAAGTTTTGCCAACCCTTCGAGACACCTAACCGAAACACGACTCCCCCTCGCACTCGCTGGCGATCTAAGCTTTATTGATTCCGTGCGTTGTCAGAAAAAGAGCCTCTCCCGGCTTCCAAACGACACCAGCCCGGTACCTGCCATGAACGTCCCATCCCTCAGCCGCTTCGGTCTTCCCGCCTGGATTCTGGTCACTTCTCTGGCCGCGTCACTGACTGTCCAGGCCGACACCGACCTCGGCTTCATCGAGACCTTCGCCCTGGCCTCCGACCGCGAAGCCACCCTTGGGCAACTCGTACCCGGCACCGAGGACTACTACTTTTTCCACGCGCTGCACTACCAGGCCTCGGGGCAAAAGCAGAAATTTTCCGAGACACTGACCCAATGGGCCACGCGCTTCCCGAATTCCGAACAGCGCCAACTGCTCGAGAACCGTGAAGCACTCCTGGCCTACGGCACGGATCCGCAAAAAACCCTCCAACACCTGCGCGATCGGCTGGGGCTGCAGTTCAACCATGTCCAAGAGCTCCCCGACCAAAAGCCCGACCTGCCCACGGCACTGACGCCCTCCATGATCTCGCGGGAACGCTTCCTCAGCGTTCTCCCGACAGGCAATCCGCTGGGCGCGCTGTCCGATGCCGAGGTGGAACGGTTGCTGCAAGACCCGGCCCCGGCTCTTCCCTACCCGATCGGTGCCCTCCTGCAACGGATCCAACGACCGGACGCCCCCGGCCTCCTACCGCGGATCATCACTGAATTGAAGACTCCGGAGAGCCGGGGCTTTGGTTCCTTGCCCATTCATCGGGCGCTGCTGCCCGCGCAGCTCGATGCGCTCGAAAAAGAGATCCCTGCGCTGGCCCACCAGTCGGCGTTTGTGATGACGCGGATTACCAAACTAGCACCCGGGGCCGACGCCCATTCCCAAACGGATCCGGCCGTGCGGGAAGCTTGGCTGGAGCGCGTGGGAAGTTATGTGCGAGGACTGCCGGCGGCGTTCAATTCCCTCAAGGCCCACGTGCTGTATGCCCGCCTGCAACTCGACCGGACCCGCGGTGTCTATGACCGAGCCCGTTTCATCGAATACTTGAAGCTGCCCCGACCGGCGGCCTACATGAACCCGAGGTACCTCGAATCGGTTCAGGCAGACCGCTTTGCGGCCGACTTAAATGCCGCCTTTCCAGAATCTGGCCTGGGACTGCCTCCCATCGGAACGGACGAGCCGTTGGTCCGTGACTTCTTCCGGCAGTTCGCCGCGACCGAGGCCCAGTGGGAGCCGTGGACCGAATGGCTCCGCGACACGTGGGTTAAACCTCTCTTTGCCGAAGCCAAGATCACCCAGGGGGCCGGCGAAACCGAACGCTGGACCTCCTTGCTCTCACCGGCGGCGTATCAGGCGCTCAAGGATCGGGTGGACATCGAATTTCCGGCCACCCATGCGCCAAGCATTCCGTTGGACCAGGAAGTCTCAGTGAGCGTGACTCTCAAAAACACGCCTCAAATAATGGTCCGGCTCTTCGAGATCAATACCCTCGGCTACTTTCAGTCGCAGAAACGCCCCCTGAACACCGACCTCCCTCTCGATGGGTGGGTGGCTAACGCCGAGCAACGCCACGACGGAGAGTCTTCGCCCTTCCTGCGGTACACACGGGCGTTTCGCTTTCCCGAACTCCAAGGGAAACGGGGGGCTTGGATCGTCGAGATCATTGGCGGCGGACGCTCCTCACGGGCCCTCCTCCGACGCGGTGGTTTTTCGCTGCTGCAATCCAACGGGCCGGGCGGCGATTTAATTCTAGTCCTCGACGAGAACGCCCGCGTCGTCACCAATGCCGTCGCCTGGCTGGACGGTCGCAAGTGGGAGGCCGATCCGAAGGACGGTCGCATCCAAATCCCCTTCACCGCCACCCCGGGCCGACGCCCCATCGTCTTGTCCGATGCCGACGGACGTTTAGCGTCCTTGGCCGAATTTGAACACCACGCCGAGACCTATGAACTGGAGGCCCAGTTCCATCTGGATCCCGAGCAGTGTGTCGCCGGAAACGAAGCCGTGCTCGCGATGCGGTCCTCCTTGCGCATCGGAAATCAGGCTGCCACTCCAGAACTGCTCGCCGACGCCCGACTGACGCTGACCACCACCACCCTCGATGGCGTGAGCTCCAGCACGGAAGTGCCGCTCACCACGCTCTCCGCAGCCCGGGTGCTGACCCACGTCTTCCGGGTGCCTCAACGTCTCGGCCGAGTCACGGCCACCGTGCAGGGACGTGTCGATCCCTTGGCCGGCGGCGAGAAACGCGAGTTGAGTGCCTCCCGGAGCTGGGAAATCAACGGCATCGAAGGGACCGCCAACATCAAGGATGCCTTCCTCCGACGGAGCAGCGACCGCTATTGGATCGAAGTCCTCGGCAAAAATGGTGAGCCCGTGCCAGACCATGCCCTCCCGATGACCTTCCATCGCCGAGGCTTTAACAACACCGTCGATATTTCACTGCGGACCGACGCCCAAGGCCGCATCGATTTGGGTGCGCTTGCGGAAACCACCCGACTGGAGGCGACCCCGGCCCCGGACCTCCGGCGCTCGTGGCCCTTGGAGACCTCCGCCCAGACGCGTCCGCGAGAACTCCACGCCCGAGTCGGCGAGACCGTGCGCCTCCCGTGGTCCCCGCAAGGACGGCCCGACGCCTGGTCGCTGCTCGAACTGCGTGGCGGCACCTTCGCCACCGATCGAACCACGGCGGTGCGGTCCTCCGGCAACCTGCTGGAGATCGCTGGACTAACGGCGGGCGACTACTCGCTGCGCCTGCGCGATCCCGAGGAGTCGGTGATCACCCTCCGCATCGGCGACGGCGTGCCGGTGGCCGGTTGGTTGGTGGGCAAGAACCGATCCTTGGAACTGCGTCCCCGGGAGCCGGTTCATTTGGCATCGGCCACCCTCACCCCGGAGGGCGGAGCCGAAATCACGCTGCAAAACTGGAACCCGTTCACCCGTGTCCACGTGATGGCCAACCAGTTCGTGCCAGCCAAGAGCCTGTTCTCCAATCTGGGCGGCTTCACCCGATGGGGCGTCGGATCCAAGACTCCCGACTTTTTGCCCAACTTGTATTCCGGAGGTCGGGAAATCGGCGACGAGTACCGCTACATCTTGGACCGCCGCTACGCGACGAAGTACCCGGGCAATCGGTTGCCTCGGCCCGGCCTGCTGCTCAACCCCTGGGACAAGCGCTCCACCGACTCGGTAGCGCTGCCGGTCGCCGATGGGACCGCACCGCTCCCCTCCCTGGGCAGCGTGGCAGGCATGGCGCAAATGGCAGACATGCTGTCGCGCAGTGAGCGGGCCTCGGCCCGAACCTCTCTCGACTCAAACTGGGACTTCCTCGCCGCGGCTTCTCTGGCCTTTTTCAACCTTATCCCCGATGCCGCTGGCAAGATCCGGTTGCCAGCGACCGCCCTCGGGGACGGATCACTCATCCAGGTGTACGTAGAAGACGCGACCGATGCCGCGTGGCTAACCCTCGACCGCACCGCCAAGCCCCTCGCCCTTCGAGACCAGCGCCTCAGCCGCGTTTTGGAAACACCCGGCGGCTCGACGGAAGTCCGGGAGGCCCAAGGGCTAGTCCGCGGACAAACCCGGACGTTATCGGAGGCCCGAAACAGCCAGTGGGAAACCTACGATACCGTGGAATCGGTGTTCCGCCTGCTGAGGACCCTCCATCCCGATCCGCAGTTGGCACGCTTCGATTGGCTGATGCGTTGGTCGTCGCTGACACCCGACGAGCGACGCTCCCGGTACTCGGAGTTCGCCTGCCATGAGGTGAATCTCTTCCTGCAGCGAAAAGATACGGCCTTCTTCGAATCGGTCATCCGACCTCACTTGGCCAACAAGCGCTCACGCACCTTCATCGATGACTACCTGCTGGGGACCGATCTGAAAGCGTATCGAGAACCCCGGGCTTACGGGCGGCTCAATCTGGTTGAGAAAACCCTCTTGGCCAGTCGACTGGATGGCGAAGCCGCTGCCACAGCACGCCATTTGCAAGAACTCTGGGAACTGCAACCCATCGACCCCCTCGAAACCCAGCGGTTTGAAACCGCCCTCGGTGGACGGGCCTTGGAAAATTCCGGTGGTGTGGGAGGGGCGGCCGGACACTCGCTCAAAGAACAAGCCTCCGCCGAACCCGGCGAGGTGATGTTCGATAAATTCGGAACAGAGCGGGAGTTGATGTCGAGATACGGTCTTCAGCCCAGTCAAAACTCGCCGGCAGCGGCCGAGGCCAAATCAGTGATGCTGAAGGGCGGAGCGCCGTCTCGGGATAAATCGGCCCGCCGATCCCTGGACCGGAAGGATCCGGCTTTGGCCAAGATGAAATTATCAGAGCCCCAGGGCGTGACTCTGGGCTTGGAAGTCGAGACGGCGCGCAGCCTCCGTGCTCGTTCGGCCGCCTCCGGGTATTACCGTTCTCCCGGGCCGGCCAAGGAATGGGCGGAGAACCACTACTATCGGTTGCCCCTCGAGGCGCAGGGACCCGACCTAATTCCGGTCTCGGGTTTCTGGCGCGACTTCGCTGCACGGGATCCGAAAGCCCCTTTCCTCTCGCCGCGGATTCTGGAGGCCCACCACAACCTCAGCGAAATCCTGCTAGCCTTGGCGGTTCTCGACCTGCCCCTCCAGACCACTAACGCCCCCACGATCCGCAACGAGGGAAGTTCTCGAACCCTCACCGCCAACGGGCCCATGATCATCTTTGTTCGTGAAGTGAGGCCCGCGACCCCAAGCCCCTCCAATCCCACCGGACTTGAATTACTCCTCAGCGAACGCTTCTTCCGGTTGGATGACCGCTACTTGCTCGAAGGACAGGAACGCTACGACAAGTTTGTGAACGAAGAGTTCCTGCCTGGCGTGGCGTATGGCGCGCAAGTCGTCATCAGCAATCCGGGTTCGTCCCCAGTGAAGGCCGATGTGTTGACCCAAATTCCGCTGGGTTCCATGCCCCTCCAGAGAGGTCGTGCCACCCATAGCCAGCCTGTCCGGCTGGAGCCTTATTCCACGCTGAAAGTGGAGTACTACTTCTATTTTCCCAGCCACCCGGCGCAGCCCACGAATTACGCCCACGCGCCCGCGATCCTGACGCTGAATGGGAAGGCGCTCGCTCAAGCCAAGGCCCAATCCTTCCAAGTGGTGCGTCAGTTGTCCGTGCGAGACACCCGATCTTGGGAATATCTCTCGCAGCAAGGTTCCGAGGCGGAGGTCCTGGCCTTCTTGTCGACCAACAACCTGGCCCGACTGAATCTCGAACGCGTGGCGTGGCGGGTCGCCAAGAACCCCGAATTCTTCCGGCGTCTCACCGGATTCCTCTCGGAACACCATGTCTGGAGCGAACCCATCGCTCGATACGCCGTGGTTCACAACGACACCGGCGTGCTCCGCGAATGGCTGCGGCACCGGGAGGATTTCCTGGCACAGTGCGGTCCTTGGCTCGAGTCGCCCATCCTGCGCATCGACCCCATCGAACAACGCACCTACGAACACCTCGAGTATTCTCCCCTGATTAACCCCAGGGCACACCCGGTCGGATCCCGGCGGCGGATCGCCAACACCGTGTTCCGGGAGCAGTACCTCCGCTTTCTGCGCGTGCTGGCCTTTCAGCCCCAATTGGCGGCCGACGACGAGTTGGCGATTGCCTACTACTTGTTCCTTCAAGATCGAGTGAGCGAAGGGCTGTCCCGTCTGGCACGGGTACGACCCAACCAAGTCCGCACTCGAATCCAGTACGACTACCTCTTGGCCTGGTCCTATTTGTACGAAGAGAAGCTCTCCGAGGCCCGCAAGATCGCTCGGGCTTACGAAGCCTATCCGGTGCCGCGCTGGCGCGGATTTTTTTCCGATCTCACCCGCCACCTCGACGAAGCTGAAGGCAAAGCCGTCGCTGCCAAACCGGCTCCAGGAACGGCCGGCGGATCCCCCTCCGATGCACAAACCGCGGCGGCGGCGTCCCAACGCGAGGCGGCCTTCGATATTCAGGTGGAGAACCGCAGCATTTCCCTCACTTGGAAAGGGTTGTCCTCGGTCACGGTGAATTATTACCGCATGGACCCCGAATTCCTCTTCAGCCGAAACCCCTTCGCCGACCGGGACGGAGACCAACCCAGCATCCTCCAACCGACGCTGTCCACGGTCGTTCCATTGCCAGCCGGCAAGAACGCCCTGGAATTGCCCATCCCCGCTGCCCTGGCCAAAGACCATGTCGTGGTGGAAGTCTTGGGTGGCGGCCGTCGCAAGGCCCGGATGCATCACGCCCACACCTTCCGCCTTCAGATGGCTGAGAACGAGGGCACTTTGGAAGTCCGTGAACCGTCTGCCAACCGCCCGGTCTCCAAGGCCTATGTGAAGGTCTACGGTCAACTGGACAATGGTGGGATTCGCTTCGTGAAGGATGGCTATACGGATCTCCGCGGGCGCTTCGATTATGTGGGCATGAATGAGTCCTCAGCCAGCGCCTCGGATCCGCAAACGTCTCGGGCGCTGAGCGCTGGCGTGGGGGCGAACCCTGGATCCACCGGCATGGACCACCCCGCTCTGGCCCCCGAAGAGGGGCCTCGGATTCGCCGGCTGGCCGTGCTGGTGCTCAGCGAGGCCCATGGAGCGGCCGTGCGTGAAGTCGAAGCACCGGCCCGGTGATTATTCCGGACGTTTGCCCAGACGAATCCGCACCGGAGACTTGGCCGCAGGGCCGGGTCCTGCGGTTGGGGGACTCTTGCGAGCGAGGTCCATGAACCGCGATTGGGACCGTCGAGCCCCAGGAGTCTGTGCCTGAGGGGACCTCCGGTAAGTTCCGTGAGATTGATCGGGCTGCATCAGTCGCACCTTGGCGATATCTAGAAGGGACTCCTGAAGGATCTCCTGCAAAATGCGGTCACGAATCCGCCCGTCCAAGATAGGAAAGGCCACTTCAATGCGCTTGAAGAAGTTTCGAGGCATCCAATCAGCACTGGTCACGAATACCGAGGGATTGCCCGCGTTTTCAAAACTCCAGATGCGGCTGTGCTCTAAGAATCGATCGATAATGCTGCGCACGCGAATACGTTCGCTCAGGCCGGGCACGCCGGGACGCAGACAACAAATACCCCGGATGATTAGATCAATCTCCACACCGGCCTGGGACGCCTCATACAGCGAGCGAATGGTTTCCTCGTCTACCAAGGCGTTCATCTTGGCCACGATCCGCGCCGGAATCCCGGCGCGCGCATGGTCCGCCTCGCGTCGGATCAAGGCCTGGACCCGCTCATGCAACTCGAACGGGGCGAGGATCAGTTGATGGGTAGGTCGGTACTGGCAGACACCGGTGAGCAAATTGAAGAGTGTGGTGGCATCTTCACCGATATCCGGGCGGCAAGTCAGCAGGCTCAGATCGGTGTAGAGGCGGGCCGTTGAGGGATTGTAGTTACCGGTGCCCAGGTGCACGTAGCGGCGGAGACCGTCTTCATCGCGTCGGACCACTAGGCACACCTTGGCGTGGACCTTGTATCCCACCACGCCGTAGACCACGTGGACCCCCGCCTCTTCTAGGCGGCGAGACCAAGCGATGTTATTGGCCTCATCAAATCGAGCCTTTAATTCCACGACCACGGTCACTTGCTTACCGTTTTTCACCGCATCCATTAAGGCTCCCACGATGCGGCGATCGCCGCCCGTGCGGTAAAGGGTTTGCTTGATGGCCAGAACGCGCGGATCGGCGGCGGCCTGTTGGAGGAAATGCAACACCCCATCAAAACTCTCATAAGGATGGTGCAGCAGAAGGTCTCCTTGGCGAAGGCTGCCGAAAATATCCGTACCTTCCCGGAGGGAATCCACAATAGGGGCTACAAACGGCACATCCCGCAATTCCGGGCAGTGATCTCCCTCCAAAATAGCCAGCAAGCGGCCCGGAGCGATCGGGCCCTCGATGGCGTAAAGGTCATGGGCTTCGAGGCCGAGGGTGGTCAGCAGTTCGCGGCGGATCGCTTCGGGGCAATCGGATGAAACCTCCAGACGCACGGCTTCGCCTTTTCGACGATTGTGCAACTCTGCCTCAACCGCCATCCGTACGTTGGAGACCTCTTCCTCGTCGATGTAGAGTTCGCTGTTACGGGTCACCCGGAACGACCACCAGGCCTCGACCTGCGCGACGCCAAAGAGGCCCGCCAGGTTGGCTCCGATGAGGTCGGACATGAAGACCGAGTCCCGGCGACCGTCGGGTCGTGGCAGCCTCACCAGATGAGGCAGCACCCGAGGAACCTGGACAATCGCCAGACGGGTGGCCCCTGAATCCCGACCGTCTGGAGTGTGAATCCGAGTGATGAGATTCAACGATTTGTTGAGCAACTGCGGGAACGGATGGGAGGGGTCGACGGCCAACGGTGTCAGCACCGGATAGACCTTCTCCTGATAGTACGCCGCCAACCATTGCCGGTCGGACTCGTCGAGCATTCCCGGCTTTAGAAAACGGAAGCCCTCAGCCTCCAACGCCGGAGCCAAATCGTGAGACCAGCATCGGTCGGCATCCCGGACCAGGGTCCGCACTCGCTGAGTCACCACCCGAAGACATTCGCTGGCGGTAAGTCCATCGGGCATACGCTGCCCCCCTTCCGACTCGATCTGCTGCTTGAGTCCGGCGACGCGGACTTCGAAGAATTCATCCAAGTTGGAATGGGTGATCCCGAAAAACTTCACCCGCTCGAGCAACGGTACTGCGGCGTCCAACGCCTCGTCCAAAACCCGCTGGTTGAACTCCAGCCACGAGAGTTCGCGATTGAAAAGGCTTCCAGAAACCCACCGAGACGGAGGATTGGGGAAGACCTGCGGAGTTTTTGGGGGTTTACCAACTGAGGGACGTTGCTTACGAGCCATGAGTCAAACGGTGCGACAGACTAACCCGGACGCCCGCCTTGTCGACAGTGACATTTGGACAACACAGAACAACGAATGACCGTTGAACGACTCATTGAGAGTATGGAAACACCTTGACTCTGACGACAGGGTTTAAGCGCTGCGCGCATTGATTTTGTCGTTGCGCATTTTCTCGACGGTCCCGGATGGCAGGTAACTGGCGGCTGCCACGTCGGTAAACCGGTTCCAATCGAGCGAGAATCGGTCCATCCCTAAACCCAAATTGTCATAAAACAGGCTACCATTAACGGTCCGGATCTTAAAACCTCGAAACAGATTCTGGCGAGTCATGATAAAGAACAGCGCATGAGCCGCTGATAGATCCTCAACCGTCGGCATCGAGGCTTGTCTTTCCTCAAACTTCTGCCGGATAAAGAGTTTTTGCTCAGCCAATGTCCGGTTCTGGCTTTCGTCGACGCATCCGTCGATGGCTAGATGAGTCTCTGTGGGCCTTCCCTCGGTGAAGGAGGGCATCTCGAGCCACACCTTATAACGGTTCGGAAACACGTAGTTCCGCTTATCCAAGTTGGAGTAGATCGCCTGAGCCTCCTCGAGGATGCGAATACGCGGCACGCTGGGCGGGATCACGAAATAAATCTCATGGGGCCCTAAGATCTCCACCGAGTACTTAGCGCCGAAGGACTCGCGGGCCGGCAACTTCGCCTTAATATCCCTCAAGGCTCGCTCTTCAGCCCGGATCTGATCCTGGATGACATTCAGCGTGACAAACTCCTCAGGCGTGTCGGCAATATCGAAAATGGCATCATAATCGGCCTTCAAAGAATCCAAGCGGATTTTGATATCGTCGTACTTAAGGATGATGTCTGATTCAGAGCTCATGGGGTCACCTCTCTCTGGGGCAACTGAAACAATTTTACGGTCAAATCAATGGGTGAGGCCTCTCGGGAAGCAGAGGATGCTCGCTGCTCATCGTGCGCGGTGTTGAGGCAACTCATTTCACAATCGGAGGGAGGACAGATTAGAACCGGCGGCTTAGACCGTTTTACTGAGCATTTTGGAGACATGATTCAAGAGAATCTGATTTTTGATATCTAAATTACAGTTATATTACGGTCAGCCTTTCTTTTTTAAACTGCTCTATGTTCATTGTCTTGCTTATTCTATCTAAGCCTCCATTTATTGCCCTAATCCATGGCACACGGTGGTATCGGACGCCGACGAACATTTCTTGAGTCGGTTTCTGGTCAACGAGCCCTCCTCCTTTCAACGGCCAATGACTTATCGAACATCCAGCGGAGGGCAGGCCTCGTTTGAAACTCCCGGACTCCGAGCCTTATGTTGACCGTGGGCCGCTGATGAAGACTGCGGCCTTGAAAACCAATGCCTCGTGCGGTGCAGGGGAAGGAGAACGGCTCCAACAGTGGAAAACAGTAGAATGAAAATTCCGGAAGAAGCAGCAGCGGGCTTTGGGGTGACACACGGATTACACCGCCAAAGCCCGCCGGCCCATCCCCACACGGGGATGAAAGTAGCGACAGTTTGCCAACCCCTCATAGAGGGATGCAGACGAACCGGGGGGAACGGCCTTCTGGATAATGCTTTCCGATGAGTTCGGTCAAGCTTCTCTTTCTCAGCCAAATTTCCCGGACGCAACTTAGCCAACCTTCGGCTTGGATTCAAATTGGGATGCGTGAATTTTTGGTGTCGGCTACCCGCAGTCGTGATCTTAAAAAGCTTGCCTGAATGGCCTCTTCCCGGAGGAGGTTCAGCACATTTTAAACGTTTTGCTGCGAACAACGGGCCACTGTCAATGTTCCCTCTCGGCTCTGAGCTCTGGGAGAAGATCCCGAGAGGCAATCCGCTCAACGTCGATCCCAGCGGGCTTGCATCTCTGAAGGTTTCAGAAGTTCGACCTGCTGCGAGATCATCCATTCATGACCCTCTGGATCCCGAAGCAAGGCACACCGATGCCCGTGAAAATGGGTCTTGGGAGGCTGCACCACAACCATCCCAGCGGCGGTACACTGCGCGCAGAGGGCATCCGTATCCGTGACGAAGAGACACAGGCGAACCCTCGGTGGCCGTGATGACATCCCGGACACGGTGGGCTGGGACGAGGCTTCCTCTTCCAGCAGGAGCAGCGGCCCGTCAGGCAACCGGATTTCCATATGAGCCCATCGACCTGTGGCAGGATCTACCAAGTGGTAGAGTTCTTCCGCGCCGAAGGCCGTCGTATAGCACTGCAGGGCCCTTCGGGCATCGCACACGCTGAGGACCGGAGCCAACGGAGGATACTCAGTGGGTTGATCTTGAAGCATGGGAACCGGCGGATTCATTGGTCAGAACCGCTGAACACGTCCGCCCAGAGTGTCTGAATCTGAGCCGCAGACTTAGGTCAGTGGTACTCTTGGATCGTTTTGACCGAATAACCCTGGCGTTGAAGGGCCGCGATACCCAGCGCCGCCGCCTTGGCTCCGCTGATGGTGGTCATGATGGGGGTGCCGGTGATGACGGCGGTGGTCCGGATGCGAACCTCATCCTCACGGGGAGCCGCACCACTGGGAGTGTTAATCACGAGCTGAATCTCCTTGTTCTTCAGGAGATCCACGATGTTCGGGCGTCCCTGAAGGACCTTGAGGGTTCGCTCGACTTTGAGTCCGGCCGCTTCGAGCCACGCAGCAGTGCCATCGGTGGCCACCAGTTCGAAGCCCAGGGCCAGGTAGCTCTGAGCCACCTCTACCAGGTCCTTCTTGTGGGCATCGGCGATCGAGATAAAAACCTTCCCATTCAGCGGCAGCGGAGAATTGGCTGCCATCTGGGCCTTGGCATACGCGACGCCCAGATCGATGTCCAAGCCCATAACCTCGCCTGTGGACCGCATTTCCGGAGACAACAAGATGTCCTGCCCCAAAAACTTGTTGAAGGGGAAGACCGATTCTTTGACCGCCCAGTACTTCGGCCATTCTTCAGCGGTGAAGCCCACTTCTTGGAGGCTCTTACCCGCCATGACCTTCGCCGCCAACTTGGCCAACGGGCGTCCGATCGCTTTGCTAACGAAGGGTACGGTGCGGGAGGCCCGTGGATTGACCTCAAGGACGTAGACCACTTCGTCCTTCACGGCATACTGAACATTCATCAAGCCGCTAACTCTCAACTCACGCGCCATGGCTTGAGTGTACTCCCGAATAGTCTCAAGAACCTTGGCCGACAGGGTGTGGGGCGGCAGCACCATCGCGGCATCACCGGAATGGACTCCGGCGAACTCGATGTGCTCAAGAATGCCACCGATGACAATGGTTCCTAGTTTGGGATCGGTGAAGTTGCCGACGTCAGCGATGCAATCGACATCGACCTCAGTGGCGTCCTCCAGAAACTTGTCTACCAACACCGGGCGCTCGGGCGAAGCCTCCACTGCAAACCTCATGTAGTGGATCAACTCGGCATCCGAGTAGACGATTTGCATGGCCCGGCCACCCAGAACGAAACTGGGACGCACCAGCACTGGGTATCCGAGGCGATGACTGGCCTGCAGGGCTTCCTCGGCGTTGGTGGCCAGCCCGTTGGGGGGCTGCGGGATCTCCAGCTTGTTCAGCATGGCCGCGAAGAGCTTGCGGTCCTCGGCCATCTCGATGCTCTCGGGGGATGTGCCAATAATATTGACGCCGTTTTTCTTGAGCGCCATGGCGAGGTTCAGTGGCGTCTGGCCGCCGAATTGTGCGATGGCCCCTGAGCACCCTTCCCGCTCATAAATATGCAAGACGTCCTCGAGGGTCAGGGGTTCGAAGAAGAGCTTGTCGCTGGTGTCGTAGTCGGTGGAGACGGTCTCAGGGTTGGAGTTGACCATGAGTGTCTCGAAGCCGTCTTCCTTGAGGGCGAAGGCGGCGTGCACGCAGCAATAGTCGAACTCAATGCCCTGACCGATGCGGTTGGGGCCACCGCCGAGGATCATGATCTTCTTCTTGGCCGAGGGAGTGACCTCGTCATCACCACGATCATAGGTCGAGTAGTAATAGGGGGTGTAGGCCTCGAACTCTGCGGCGCACGTATCGACCAATCGGTAGCTGGGTACCAATCCTTGTTTCTTCCGCTCAGCACGCACCTCGTCCTCGGTTCTCGCGGTGAGATGGGCGATCTGGCGGTCGGAGAATCCGAGGGATTTGGCGCGTTGCAGGAGTTCAGGTTTCATCGATGGACGCAAAACAGTGGAAGCAAACCGGAGTCGGCCTCCGGTGTCGAGTCTGCACGGGACACTGTAGCGCGCGCGGAGCGGGAAATGGATTGAGTGGGGTGGGCCCTGATGCCACGGGAATGGTGAGGCGTGTTGGTCGCGAGGAGGGGCTCTGCGGGGTGGGCCTGCGTTCGCAGGGAACGCTTCAGTGAGACGCGTTCGCGCTGCGCGCGAGGGGCAATACGGTGTTCACGTTCCGATGCTCTCTGCGGTCCTCCCCGCTGCCGCCCAGTGTCGGCCAACGGGTGTTAGGGGCGAAGTGGGGGCAGCTGCATCGTCCTAGTGCGTCTCGGTAACGACAGGCTTCCGAGAATGGATCCTGACGTGCTGGCTCCTTCTGGGCAGGCGTTTAGACCTTGGGCTTAAGCTGCGGGAAGAGGATCACGTCGCGAATGCTTTCCTGGCCGAGGAGCATCATGCACAGGCGGTCGATGCCAATGCCGATGCCACCGGCCGGGGGCATTCCGTGTTCGAGGGCGACCAGGAAATCTTCGTCGAGCTTCTGCTGCTCGCCGCCGGCCTGGTGTTCGAGGGCCTCGCGCTGGGCGATGGGATCGTTCTGCTCGGTGTAGCCCGGGGCGATCTCCTGGCCATTAATGCAGCATTCGAACACTTCCACAGTCGTCGGATCTTCGGCGGAGATCTTGGCCAAGGGAACCAACTGCTTGGGCAAGTGAGTGACGAAGGTGGGCTGGATGAGGGTGGGCTCGACTAGCTTCTCGAAGACCGCTGCGGTGACTTCGAAGTCTTGGTAGCCTGCGGCGATGTCGCCCGAAAGCTTGAGGTCTTCAACGGCGCGGCGACGGCGTTCTTCGGGCGACACCATGAACCAATCGTCCCCGGCCTTTTCGCGCACCAAGTCCTTGTAGCGGGCCCGACGCCAATGGGTGAGGTCGATCGTCTTGAAGACATCACCATCGGCGTTGCGATGCTCAATCTTAAGGGTGCCGACAACGGTCAGGGCCAGGTGACGAATGAGCGACTCAACCGTCTCCATCATGGTGGCGTAGTCACCGTAGGCTTCGTAGGCCTCGAGCATGGTGAACTCGGGATTGTGCCGCCGGGAGAGGCCTTCGTTGCGGAAATTGCGACCGATCTCAAACACCTTGTCCACGCCTCCAACCAGAAGCCTCTTGAGGTACAGCTCCAGCGCTATGCGCATGTAAAACTCGCAACCCAAGGCGTTATGGAAGGTCTTGAACGGTTGGGCTGCAGCACCGCCAGGAATCGCCTGCATCATCGGCGTCTCCACTTCGACGTAGCCTCGCAAGTGGAAGAAGCTCCGGATTTCCTTCAGGATATAGGAACGCTTAAGAAAGACCTCCCGAATGGGCTCATTGGCCATGAGGTCGAGGTAGCGCTGGCGGTAGCGGATCTCGGTGTCTTCCAACCCATGCCACTTGCCCGGGGGAGGGCGCAGGGACTTCCCGAGAGGCGTGAAGGACTCCACCTTCACACTCGGCTCACCCATACGAGTGATGAACAAAGTGCCTTCAATCCCGATGAAATCAGCGAGGTCGAGGAGCTTGAATATTTCGGCCGCATCTTCGCCCAAAACCTTGGGCTGAACCCAGAGCTGGATGCGGCCACTCACGTCGCGCACGTCGAGGAATTGACTCTTGCCCATGTCGCGGTGGGCCGTGATGCGACCCGCCAGACGCACGCGGGTACCCTCTGCTAAGCCCACCGGCTCGCCCTTCGGTTCAGGAGATTTGTTCCATTCAGCCCAACGGGCCAACTCGGTTCGAACGGTGCCACACTGGGCATCAGGCGAAAACGAGTTCATGAACGGGTTGACACCGCGGGCATTGAGTGCGGCCAGATTCTGGCGGCGCTGTTCGATCAGGGAATTGGTGTCCTCCATAGGAAGCAAGGGTCTGAAATGACGTACACTGTGCGCCATTCCGTAGAACGACGATTCAAGCCGATTTGACGCCAGGTTGAGAAGTCATAAGACGGCGGACACCCGGGAAAGCAGCGGCCTAGGGTCCGGCCCACAACTCGCTCGGAGAGGGACTCCAACTCCCAACCCGGAACGCCTGCAGGGAAATCGGGGCCCTGCTGAAGAAAAAGCCGAATGCAAACCGGACAAAATCCAACGGAGGCCGTGTCTTAGCTTGAGGACCCGATTTTCTCGGATTCGAGGCGCTTCAATAACGACGCAACTCTACGCGGGAGGTGTCTGCGACTCCGGCCACTTTGAAGCCGCCGAGCACCGCTTCGACCCGCCGTCTGTCGTTATGTCGTTATGTCGTTAATTAGGCTGAGAAAGACTTACCACAGCCACAGCTGCTGTGGGCGTTGGGATTATTGATCTTGAAACCGCCGCCAGTCAGGGCGTCGCTAAAATCAATAACCGCGCCGCGCATGTAATTGGCGGAAAACGGATCAACAACCACACCCACACCGTGGAATTCACCACCCAAGTCGTCGGCGCGGCGCTCGTCGAACACCATGCCGTATTGCATGCCACTGCAGCCGCCGCCCTCGACAAACACCCTCAGGCTCTTGCCGGTGTTCTCGGCATCACCAGCCAGCATAGCGGCAATTTGCTGAGCAGCACTCTCGGTGACGGTGACGATAGAATCTTGAGCGACCTCTGTTTCCATGCCTTTAGGCTAAAAGTGCGTGTCCGGACTGTCAAACCATGGAAGAGGATCATCGGGATGAATCACAAAAAGTCTGCAGACGGTATTTTTGGCTCATTCTGCAGCGAAACGCGCACCTACCCGGAGGGCTACTGAATCTGGACCCAGTAGAAAAATTGTTCTCCGGCCGGGGGGGTCTCGGTGAGGGAACCGCCGGTAACTCCCGCGGCTAGGACCGTGGTCAAACCATCCCAGCCCACCGACCGAAGGACCGAATAGGTACTCCCCGGCCGAGTGGGCCAAGCCAATCGGAGGGAACCCTGAGGTCCGGGCACGGCCTCAACCCGGACAGGTCGAATGGTCGGATCGGTCAAGAAGCTCAACGAGGCTTCTTCACTGGATACCGAACCTTCGGCATGACTCACGCGGACCGTATAAAGTCCAAGATGATCTCGAGAAACCTGGGCAATCCTCAACTCTTGGCGGGTGGCCCCGAACAACGGTTGTCCATTGAAACACCATTGATAATTTAGCGGACCGGCCCCATTCGCCGCGACCCGAAACAGAGCACCACCTCCGTCGGGCACCTGCAGGGATAGCGGTTGGCTAGTGATCGTGAGCAGCGCAGGGTTTTCAGGGTTGGGATCCACGGGTTGAACCCCGAAAGAAACACCCATCAGGCGCAGGTGATCGATCCGCCAGGTTCCCACAGTGCTGTAATTGCCAGCGGCACCAACATAGGAGTCCCCGTCCCAATCCGAAACCAGTCGAACCCTCAACTCCGGCTGATTAGCGACGTTAGGAATGGTGGAAAAATCAACTGTGAGGCCATTGGTGAAGGCGGTACCTCCGTTCAAAGTAAAAGCCGGTCCGGCCTTCAGTGTTTGCCCATCGGTAGAATACAGCACTTGGAGGCGGCGACTGGCCGTGCTGGTCGCTCGGACATCAAACTTCAGGACAACGGACTGAAAACCGACCGTCGAAGTGGAGATCTCCAGACCCGCGCTCTGGGCTCCTGTTCCCTGCTTGGGGAAACCGGTGAGTTGCAGAGCAAAGTCGGCATTGGTGGATGGATCGCTCGAACCAAGGCCAGAGGCCGGAGCCGTGCGGAGGCCGCCGAGGACCACCAGTGTCGCCGTACCGGAGGTGGCACGCAGGAGGTCGTTGGTCTGGTTAAAATCCCACAGAACAATGGGCTGCTGGGCGCAAAGTAAACTCGAGAGGATCGGGATTGCCGCTAACAGAAGGGCAAAAGTTCGGGCGATGGGTTGCAGTTGCATGATGAGTGGTATTGGCAATGTCGTTGTTGCTAGCGGGGTGAGGCGAGGTGAGGAGCCTCCCCATCTCCGCCATTGACCAAGGATTCGTTGGGTCCTCCGTAGACCTTTCAGGATTCGTAGAAAAAAACGCATCTGGGGAGAAAACAGTCCGGGCTCGTAAGGACGTGAGGACCTTCTGCCCCATCAGACCCCGGCGCTGTCCGGCCACCGAATTGCCCGTGGCATTTCAGGGAGAGGGCACTAGCCTTGCGGCCATGAGCGTCGCAGTTGCAGGCCCAGCGGCATGGAGTGTTGCCTTGGGATTGGTAATCGGTACCGCGATCGGGCCTTCCACCGCGGCCGACCTGCCTGCCCCCGGATTTACTCCCGAATCTCGGGGTGAACACGCGCTGACGGGCATTTTGGCCCATGTGCGTCCTGGAGTAACCCTAACCAACGCCACACTCCTCATTAGCGATGGCCGAATCGCCTCGGTCGGTGTCGGACTCAACATCCCCGCCTCGGCCCGGACTTGGAACCTGCCCGGCGCGCACGTCTACGCCGGATTCATTGATCCCTACCTGACGCTCGGATCGACGGCCGGCGCGGTGACCACACAGGGCTCTGATTTCCCGGCGACCGGCTCGGGATCCCTCACCTCCGGGGCCCCCCGTTTTTTTGGAGTGCCCGGTCAGGAACGCGATCCCGGATCGCCCGGCCCGGCCCACGGCATCGCCGAGGTGACACCCGAACGGCGGATGATCGAAGGCTTGTCTCCAGATCTCAAAGAGTTGGCCACACTGCGTGAGCTAGGCTTTACCGCCGCCAATGTCGTTCCGGCCAAGGGGATCCTGCGTGGACAATCCGTGGCCATCAGCCTCTCGGACGTGTCTCCGAACCGGGCGATCCTCAAGCCCGATACCGCCCAGCACGTCGCCTTCGCCGTCGGAGGCGGCGGCGGCGACGCTTATCCCAAATCGCTCATGGGAGTCATCGCCACGGTGAGGCAGTCCTGGATGGATGCGGCGTGGTACCGCGCCGATCAGGCCGATTACGTTTCAGCAGGACGTTCCAGCGCTCGCCCGCGGCCCGAGTTCAATGCGGCTCTCGCTGCGCTCCAGCCGACGCTCGGAAACCCGGCGGCTGCGGGCTCCCAACCCGTCGTCTTCGAAGCCGGTAGTGTGCTGATGCAAGACCGGGCTTTCCGTGTGGCCTCCGAGGCGGGGGTACGACCGCAGCTGGTGGCCAGCGGTCAGGAATGGCGACGGCCGGATCTCCTGACACCCATGGCCAAGGCCGCCGTTCCGTTCATCGTGCCGCTCAACTTCCCGGCGTTGCCAAAGTTCCCTGAAGAATCCGCGTGGGATTCTGTCTCCCTCGACGTGCTGCGGACCTGGGATTGGGCCCCGGAAAACCCAGCAGTGCTGGTCCGTTCTGGTCTAACCATCGCCCTGACTACCCACGCGCTGCCGGACCGCAAATCCTTCCGCTCGCAATTGCGTATGGCTCTCGATCGGGGCCTCTCCGAATCGAATGCCTTGGCTGGACTGACCACCACTCCGGCGGCTTTGTGCGGACTCAGTGATTCCCTGGGTACCATTGAATCAGGGAAACTGGCCCACCTCACCGTGGTGGAACCCGGCGGCGGATTCTTTGATCCTGCTTCCCGAGTCACGGCCGTGTGGATCGATGGCGTGGCCTACGAGACCGATGCCGCCCTGAAGACCCCCGAGCGCAAGGAACCCAATCTGGAAGCGGAGGCCAAGAAGGCCGAAGAGCGCCAACTGGTGGCTCGACGCGTGGCTCATCCTCCCATGGAAGGCCGCGGTCCCATCGCTCAACCGGGTTCGGTGATTATTCGCAACGCCACAATCTGGACGAGCGGACCCCAGGGTACTCTTGTGCGGGCCGATTTGCTCGTGGCTGCCGGGAGGATTCAGGCCGTGGGTTCTTCACTGGCCGCAGGTCCGTCGGTCCAACAAATCGATGGCACCGGGCTGCATGTCACTCCGGGTATCCTCGACTGCCATTCGCACTCCATGGTCCTCGGAGCCGTTAATGAGGCAACGCTGCCCAGCGCGGCAATGGTCCGCATTGCTGACGTGGTCAATTCAGAGAGCGAGAACATCCACCAGCAACTGGCCGGCGGCACAACGCTAGTGAACTTGTTGCACGGGTCAGCCAACCCCATCGGCGGCCAGAACTGCGTGATCAAACTGCGCGAAGGAGCCAGCCCCGAGGCGCTGAAATTCGAGCCGGCCCCGGGTGGTATCAAGTTCGCCCTGGGTGAGAACGTCAAACAGTCGGGCTGGGGCGACAAGGCCGTGACCCGATTCCCGCAAACGCGGATGGGTGTCGGCACCTTTTATCGCAATCGATTCACTGCGGCCCAGCAGTACCGTGATGCGTTCCGCAAAGGACACCACTCCGATGGCTCACCGGTCCGGCGAGATCTTGAACTCGAGGCCCTCATGGAAATCATCGAAGGCACCCGACTCATCCACTGCCACAGCTACCGCCAAGACGAAATTCTGGCCTTCCTGCGCGTGATGGAGTCCTTCGGGGTCCGCGTAGCGTCGCTCCAGCACATCCTCGAAGGCTACAAGGTGGCCGACGAAATTGCCCGGCACGGGGCCGGCGCCAGCGCCTTCGCCGATTGGTGGGCCTACAAGTACGAGGTCATCGATGCGATCCCTTATGCCGGAAGCCTGATGCGGGAGCGCGGGGTGACGGTGAGCTTCAATTCGGATTCCAGCGACCACGCCCGACGGCTCAATTTCGAGGCAGCCAAGGCCGTGAAGTACGGAGACACCCCCGAGGCCGAGGCGCTGAAATTCGTGACACTCAATCCGGCCAAGCAACTGGGAATCGATCATCGGGTGGGTTCCCTGGAACCCGGCAAGGACGCCGACTTCGTGATCTGGAGCGGCTCACCGCTAGACTCTGCAACTCGCTGCCTCGAGACCTGGGTGGATGGTCGCTGCTACTTCAAACTCTCGGCTGAGGCAGCTCGGGTGAAAGCGCTCCAAGAAGAGCGCAGTGCATTGCACGCCAAGGCCCACAAAGTCGCCGGTGGTGGTGGTGAATCCAACGCCTCGGACAAGGCCCGCAAACAATTCTTCGAACGCGCACTCGAACACGCCCGCCACTGGGGCGTGAAGGAATGTCAGGACTGTCTGGTCCAAAAGGTGGAGTGATCGCTGGCGCCGTTCCGCCATGAAAATCCCGAAGCCGCAACGAACGGCCCGAAGACGACCGAGGGTCACCGGGCTCCGCACACCGTTACCGCCCCTCCAAGACCGGCCCGAACAACCGGCACTGCCGCAGGCCTCCGGAACCGCGCAATCCGAACAAATCGTGATCTCAGGCTGCGATTATCTCGGGTTGTCGGACGATGCGGTGATCCGAGAAGCATGGCTCAACGCCTCAGCCAGCGGGCCTCTTCAAACCGGGGCTTCTCGAGCGACGACCGGTGATCACCCCCTGTACCGCCGCGCAGAGAAAACGATCGCGGACTTCCTGAATGAACCCGCGGCGGTCCTCACGGCCACGGGTTACCTCGCATCGCTGGCGGTGGCGCAAGGGTTGCGGGATCAGGCCACCCATGTGGTCGTGGATGCTTCTGCACACAACTGCGTCCAAGACGGTGCTCGCTTGAGTGGATTGCCGATCCTCTCCTTTGCCTCCGGCGATGCCCGCGCGTTGCGCTCGGTGCTGAGCAACCTGCCGCCGTCGGCCCGCCCACTGGTGGCCACCGATGGGGTGTACGGCATCCGGGGCGGCATGGCCCCGTTGAACGAGTACCTACTAGCGCTGCCCGCCTCAGGCTGGCTCTGGGTAGACGACGCCCATGGCCTTGGATCCGTGGGCCCAACCGGTCGAGGATCACCCGAATTTTTTGGCCTCCGAGATTCCCGACTCATCCGAAGCGTCACGTTTTCAAAAGCCTTGGCAGTCGCGGGTGGAGCTGTCATTGGCGACGACTCCCTCATGGAACACGTTCGCACTCGAGCCGGAGCCTATTTGGGATCCTCGGCTCCACCGCTGGCCATCGCTGCAGCCATCACGGCTGCTGTGGTCCGGGTGCATCGGCTTCCGAGCCGCGTCCGTCGGTTGCAGGAGCTCGCCCGCCGTTTTTCAAACGCGTTGCCGTCTCGGCCCGAAATCCTCAACGATTCCCTGACTCCGGTGACCGCCATCCATCCCCTCGATGCGGCCCAAGCCCAACGACTCACTGAAGCCCTGACCCAAGCGGGCTTTGTCCCGCCGTGGATCCGCTATCCGGGTGGGCCCGGTGGTGGGTTTTTTCGCATTGCCCTCAAAGCGACCCATTCTCGAAGTCAAATAGATCGCCTGTCGCGGGCCATCCGGGTTGGCTTGAATGAGTAGACACCGCCGTTTCGAGAGCCCGGCGAGCGGTCACTACGGAGACCCGTCCGCTTCCTGAAACTCACCACCGCGTCGCAGTCGGAACGGGGCGCTGCGGACAATTTCCAGAATCAGGCGAGGCGCTCGATGCCCATCGCTCGCCACAGCCTCAGCGATTTGTTTCACCGCGGGGCTATCGTAGTACTCCACGCCTCGGCCCAAGGCATAGGCCAGCATCTTTTCGGTGAGGTGACGCACGAAGAGTAGCTTGCGATTCAGTAGGAGTTGTTTGAGAGCCTCCGGGCCCACGATGACCACACCGCCCGGCAATTCTCCGCTGGCATCGACCCACTCTCCCGACACCTGGGTGCGCCATCGACCGATGGGATCGAAATTCTCCAGGGCGAAGCCCAGGGGATCCAGGCGCGCATGACAGGCCGCGCAGTTGGGATCCTTGCGGTGCTTCTCCAGGCGCTGACGAAAGGTGAGGCCCTCACTCTTCTCATCATTGGGTGACAGCGTAGCAACCAACGGCGGCGGGGGCGGCGGCGGGGTTCCGAACACTTCTTCCAGTAACCACTTTCCGCGCAACACAGGACTCGTGCGCTGAGGATAACTAGTCTGGGTCAGCACTGCCGCCATGCCCGTGACGCCACCCCGGCGGCGGTCGGACAATGAGACACGGGTAAAGGTCGAGCCACTCACCCCGGGGATACCGTAATGCCGGGCCAGGTCGGCGTTCACCCACGTGTAGTCGCTGTCGAGCAACTCCAGCAGGCTGCGGTCCTCGCGCACCAATCCGGCGAAAAACTCGGTGGGCTCGGCCACCATCGCTTCCCTCAAAGCCGGCGTGAACTCAGGGAACTTTTGAGGATCAGGAGCGGCTACCGAGCCCAATGTTCGAATACCGAGCCATTGACCCACAAACTGTTCGGATAACGCGCGAGCCTTGGGGTCGGCCAGCATTCGCATCACTTGTGCCTCAAGAACCTTGGGCTGAGACAAACGACCGGCGTCGGCCAGGGCGAAGAGCGTGGCGTCCGGCATGGACGACCACAGGAAATAGCTCAGGCGACTGGCCAAGGCATGATCGTCAATGGCCGCTGGCGTCGGGCCGGGCGGGTCTTTTTCGATGCGGAACAGGAAGTTCGGCGACACCAACACCGCCTTGGCTGCCGCCAGAGTTGCGGTGCGCGAATCCGCGCCGCGCCGCCGCGTCCGCTGATAGAACTCCACAAGTCGGGCCATTTCCGGCGCGGACACCGGACGTCGCCACGCTCGTCGGGCCAGGTCGCGGAGATCCCCGGTCGCGGCCGCGGTTTCGGAACGGTACCAGGTCACCGGATGGCGAAAGAGCGCCTCGGGCGCCGCCGCCGCCAAAACTTCCTCGGCGGCCGTGAGGTATTTTTCCAGCAGCAGCGGCGGCACGAACAGCGTGCTGGCGTTGTTGTCAAACCCACCGCCGCCGCCGCCATCGGCGGGAAAATCATCCGCAGGCCGCAGGCTGATGCCGAGGAGGTCGCGAACCGTGTGGTTGTATTCGGTGCGGCTCAGTCGGTGGGCGATCTTCGGCCCCGGATCCAACGCGATGACGCCTGGAGCCGGATTATCGAGCAAGTCCCGGAGGCCTTCACTGAGAGCCAGCCGTTCTTCCTGACTCGGTTGGACCTTACGACTCTCCGGCGGCATGAGGCGCTCCTCAACCTGACGCACGGCCGTTTCCCACAGCTTGGGATGGCGATAAATTGAGGCGAGGTTAGTGAAGCCGTCGAGACGCACCCCGCCCTTGGCCTTGCGGCCATTGTGGCAATCCCAGCAATGCTTCTGCAATTGCGGCAAGAGGTCTTGATGGAAGTCCGCGGCCCAAAGCGACCCCCAGACCACACTCAAGAACAACAATACGACTCGACCATGCATGTGCGAAACTCCCGACGGCAGGATGTCCTCCGCCATTCAGCGCAGACGAAGGCCCGCTGGCGTTCGGAGGGTTTCTCTCCCGTCCACCCGAGGGTGACCAGTTCACCGAAGGTCGCAACATCAGGCGGTATTCCCGGCGACCCGACGGACGATGGACAACAATGGACCGAGTCGATTCTCAAGGCTCGTTGACCCCATGGCTCCGGCATTGCCTGGCCGGCGGTCGATGGCATTCTAAGGCCGATGCCCATACCGTCCCGCTTTCTCCTAGTCGCCGCCGGCTTGCTGGCCGTGGGCGGCGTTGTGTCCCGCACTTGGGCCGCTTCCACTCCGGCCCCGTTCCACAGCCCAGAGACGGCCCTCGATCGGTATGTGGCTCAACCGGACGCCTCGTTCGCCTGGAAAGTGGCCGCAACCACCAACCTCGGCCGTTGTCAGGTCACCGTCATCGATCTGACTTCCCAGACGTGGCTCACGACCAATGAGGTGAACCGAACGCTCTGGAGACACTGGTTGACCGTGGCCCGTCCGAAGGACTTAGCGCACAAGACGGCCTTGCTCGTCATCGCTGGGGGAGCCAATCGGGAAGGGGAACTGCCCAAGCCCAGTGCTGAGCTGACCCAGATCGCCGAGGCGACTCGCTCGGTGGTGGTGGAGTTGAAGATGATCCCCAATCAACCTCTCGTCTTCCACCGGGATGGCAAGGAACGGGTCGAGGATGATCTTATCGCCTACACGTGGGATCAATTCCTCCGCACCGGTGACACTCGTTGGCCAGCCCGCCTGCCCATGACCAAGGCGGTGGTCCGCGCCATGGATGCAGTCAGCGCCTTCACCGCAACACCCGCCGGAGGAGCCCAGGCGGTGGAAACCTACGTGGTGGCCGGGGGGTCCAAGCGGGGCTGGACGACCTGGACGACCGCAGCGGTGGACAAGCGGGTCATCGCCCTCTGCCCCATCGTCATCGATATGCTGAACATCGAACCGTCCTTCAGGCATCACTTCCAAGCCTATGGCAACTACGCCCCGGCCGTGGGCAATTACGTCGAGCAAGGGATCATGAACTGGCAAGGAACTCCGGAATACCGGGCCCTCATGAAAATCGAGGAACCCTTCGAGTACCGCGATCGGCTCACTCAGCCCAAGCTCATCATGAACGCTTGCGGCGACCAGTTCTTCTTGCCGGACTCGTCGCAATTTTACTTCGACGAACTCCAGGGCCCAAAATACCTGCGCTACATCCCCAACACCGACCATTCCCTCAAAGGATCGGACGCCTACCCGACGCTCATGGCCTGGCACCATGCGACGATCAACCGGACGCCGCTGCCCCGCTTCACCTGGAAGCAGGAGGCCCCGGGCCGCATCCGTGTCCAAGCGACCGATGTGCCGAAAAGCGTAAAACTGTGGCAGGCGCACAACCCCAAGGCGCGTGACTTTCGCCTCGAAACCATTGGTGCGGCATGGACCTCGACCTCGCTGACCCCCGACGCACACGGTCAGTATCTGGGCCAAATCACCCCCCCTTCGGCCGGTTGGACCGCGGCCATGGTGGAGCTGACCTACGACCTCGGTGCCGCCGCTCCGCTGAAGCTCACCACGGCCGTTTACGTGACCCCAGACCGTTTGCCCTTCGCACCAGACAAGCCCGAGCTCCGCGTCAAAGGCTTCCTCAGTCGCTGAGACGGGGACCTTTGGAGACCCATCAAACCCAATCCGAGTCGGGTGGGTTTGACTGGGTTCTTGAGGCAGGCTTTGAGGCAGGCAATTGGGTCTTCGACTCTTCTTTGGGGGGAATCTTGGTTTTGTCTGGACAGAACCAAGATCTTTGCACTTATAGCGTTATACCCCGTCAGAGTTTTTCACCAATGCCGTTCTGGCCCCACGCACGAAGTGTGTTCCAGATCGTCCATCGATGAGTGGATCCAGCGGGGGATCAGATTCTTATCCCCTTACCATGAAGCATTCGACAAAACATCAAGGTCTCTTGGCAGCGGCTGTGGCAGCGGCGTTGCTCCAGACATCCCTCACCACGCAGGCAGGTCTCTTCAAGATCGACTTCGGTTCTCTGGAAAATGAACGGGCACCCGTCGATGCGAGTGACAATCCACTCACTGATGCCAATGGCATTCCACTCGGTCCCCAGCCCCTCCTGCTCGATTGGAACGTCATCCCCAATTGGACCTTCGCGGATCCCAATGCCAACGTCGCTCCGGATTCCGCGAGCGTTCTCGGCGTTGCCAGCGCCGATGGGACCTCGGTCACCTGGAAACTGAAGGACGTTTCAGTGACTCCTAACAACAACGTCACGCTGACGATGTTGGACAACAGAACACTCGCCGAAAAACTCTCGTCGGACGCACCGCCCTACATGCTGGGCCAGACCGGTAATAATCCCACCAAGGAAGGCCGGGACGTGGTGTATGACGGCGTCCGCGTTCCCGGTATCGTCAAAGACGATTACCTGTACCGGAATCCGGATACCGACGGCTCCGAGACGTTGATGCGTATCGCCAATCTCGACCCCGGAACCTACAATGTCACGGTGTTCGAAGGTCGCACCACAGACGGCAAGCGAACCGGCAAGGTCTGGGTGGATGATATCAAGGGCTTGAAGGAACCCGCCAGCGAGAACACAGGCAACTACGCGGGCAAGAACGACGCTGGAGACGTGCTGCTCGACGGCCAACCCCGGACCGTCACCGTGAAGGTGAATGCCGGTGAATACCTTTGGTTCGCCGAGATGGAGGACAACTCTGGCGGCATCAGCGGCATGGTCATTCGTTCCGTGATCGATCCGGCAGACTCGAAGGGGTTGTTTAAGCTCGATTTCGGCGAACTGGAAAACGAGCGGGTCACCAAGATCACCAACGCAAACAAAGACCAGGCCGGCGAAGATGCTTCCGCCCCGCCTCCTTTGACCGATTGGAACGTGATCCCCACGTGGACCTTCGCCGATCCGAATTCGAACGTGACGGCTGGATCAGCCAGCATCAAAGGCACCGCCAATGCTGACGCCACGGCAGTCACTTGGAACCTCACCGACTTCTCCAAAGACGCGAACAAGAACGTCACGGTGACGATGCTCAACAACGTAGCCCAGAACGAGGCCAACTCGTTCCCACCGGCTCTGGGTCAAAGCGCCAACAATCCCACCAAGGAAGGGATTGCGGTCATGTACGATGGCATCCTCGTTCCCGCCTCGGTGAAGGACGACTACATGTACCGCAATCCGGACACCGACCGAAGCGAGACCCTCATGCGTTTCGCCGGACTCAACCCTGGCAAATACAAGGTGACGGTCTTCGAGGGACGCACCACGGACGCCTTCCGAGCCGGCAAAGTATGGGTGGATGACATCAAAGGTTTGAAAGAACCGGCGGACCAAAACACCGGCAATTTTGCCGGCAAGAACGACGCTGGAGATGTGCTGCCTTTGGGACAGCCCAGGACGGTGGTTGTGGACGTGAAGGCCGGTGAATACCTGTGGTTCGCCGAGATGGAAGACAACTCCGGCGGCATCAGCGGCATGATTATCCGGGGTGTCCCAGCGGCCCCCTCGGCCGTCTCTCTGCTGAGCTCTGCGGCCCTCGGTGGTGCCTTCTCGGCAGTGACCGGAGCGAGCGTCGACGCCGCGGCCAAGACCATCACCATCCCGGCTCCGACGAGTTCGTCCTTCTACCGCCTCAGCGGGGCCTCGAAGGTCAGCATCTCGACCAGCGGCGCCAATTTGGTGTTCAAATACGAATGACGTGCAGGAACGCACCGCGTTCCGTTCTCTGAGTTACAACAAGGGTCTCGGGTTATCCCGAGGCCCTTTTTAATTTCGTGGATTAATTCGTCACCGTTTATTCGTCGCCGCCACCGCCACCGCCACCGTTGCCACGTTTTTCCCAACGCCGCGGGGCGCGTTCGGGCAGAGAGTTGTCCACCTTAACCTGGTAGGATTCTGGTCCGAAAAGACCGGTGATCGCTGCTTCAAACTCTCGGGACGGGGTGACTTGATAGCGATCGTTCGGCTCGATCCAAACCGACTCTCCACCCGGCATGCGAATGCAAAGGTACACCACCACCGAGCCAGAGTGGGCTTCGATCAAGGCCTTCAGATCAGCAAGCCGCGTGTCACCCAGTTGGTCCGACCGGAGGCGCAGTTGGACCCGCTTGGTAAATTTCTTCGGCGCGGCATCGAGCGGCAGAATCTCCTGCGGGAACAACTTGGGCCGTTCCTCGCCAGTGCTGACCTCCGCGGTGACCAGCAACGCCTGATTCACCACGAAGAGTTCGGTATAACGGTCGTACGATTCATTCATGGCCAACGCGGTGACCGTGCCGGTCATATCCTCGAGTGTGACCATCGCGTAGGGCTTGCCTGTCTTTTTTGACACCCCTTTCTGGACGGCGGAGACCAGTCCCCCGATCCGGATCATTGACCGATTCGGCAATGCCGCCAGCTCCTCAATCGTATGCGTAGTATGCCGGGAGAGTAGCTTCTCGTACGGACCCAGTGGATGCCCGCTGACGTAGAAGCCTACCAGTTCCTTTTCGTCTGCCAGCTTCTGGGCCACCGGCCAGTCTTCTTGGACCACGGGGTTTTCCACCCGCTGCCGGGCGGCCGGTGCCGCCTCAAACGTGTCGAAAAAAGAAACCTGACCCCGGGATTTGTCCGACGCGTTGGCCGTGGCGCGGGCCATCGAACCATCGATCTGGTGGAACACGGTGGCGCGATTAGGCCCGACGGAATCGCAGGCTCCCGCCTTGATGAGGGACTCGAGGGCTTTGCGGTTAATGGCCTTGGTTTCCACCCGACCACACAGGTCTTCCAGGTTGATGAAAGTACCTCCCAGAGAACGGGCCGCGAGCAACGCTTCAACGGCGGCCTCACCGACTCCCTTGATGGCCGCCAAACCGAAGCGGATGACCCGGCGTCCTCCCTCGGCCGCGGCGGGGGCAAAGTGAAGACCCGAAGCATTGATGTCCGGACCCAAGGTCTCGATGCCGAGGGTCTTGGCCTCAGCGATATACTGACTCAACTTGGCGGTGTCGCCCTGATCGTTGGTCATCATCGCACTCAGGAACTCCACCGGGTAGTTCGTCTTCAGCCAGGCCGTTTGATAGGCCACGACAGCATAGGCTGCCGCGTGCGATTTATTGAAGCCGTAGCCCGCGAATTTCTCCAGCAAGTCGAAGACCTCGTTGGCCTTGGGGGCCGGGATGCCATTGGTGTCCGCGCAGCCTTTCACGAACGTCTCGCGCTGCAGAACCATCTCCTCGAGCTTCTTTTTGCCCATGGCCCGACGGAGCAAATCGGCTCCTCCGAGGGTGTAGCCGGCCAGGATCTGCGTCGCCTGCATCACCTGCTCCTGATAAATCAGGATCCCATAGGTTTCGCGAGCGATGGGCTCCAGCAGGGGATGGGGATAGACAATCTCCTGTTCACCGTGGCGTCGCTTGATGAAATCTGGGATTAGGTCCATCGGACCCGGCCGGTAGAGCGAAATGAGCGCGGTGATGTGCTCGACCGAGGCGATTTTGAACTTTTTGCACAGGTCGCGCATGCCCCCGGATTCCAACTGGAACACCCCGAGAGTCTGGGCGTTGTTCAGCAAGTCGTAGGTCTTGGTGTCATCGAGCGGCAGGTTATCGAGATCGAGCTGGAGACCGGTGGACTTCCGGACCATCTCAGCGGTATTGCGGATGACCGTCAGGGTCTTGAGACCCAAGAAATCCATCTTGAGAAGTCCCAGGTCGCCGACCGGCCCCATGGCATACTGGGTGACGATATCGCCCTCGTCGTCCAGCTTGAGCGGCAGGAGGTTCACCAGCGGCTGGGCCCCGATGACCACGCCGGCCGCATGAACGCCGACGCTGCGGGTCTGGTCTTCTAGGAGGAGGGCCGTGTCGATGAGTTCGCGAGTAACCTCTTCCTCGTCGTAAGCCTGCTTAAACTCGGCGTTCTTCTGGAGCGCGTCCTTCAGGCCCCACTTCACGTCGGTGATCATCTTGGCCAGTCGGTCGGCGTCACCGACCGCCAATCCCATGATGCGACCCACATCGCGAATGACCGACTTCGCGCCCATGGTTCCGAAGGTGATGATTTGAGCGACGGCATCGCGGCCGTACTTGTCCCGAACGTAGCGGATTACCTCCGCGCGACGGTCGTCGGCGAAGTCGATGTCGATATCGGGCGGGCTGACACGCTCCGGATTCAGGAATCGCTCGAAGAGCAACCCATAGCGCAGCGGGTCGACGTTCGCGATCTCCAGCAAATAGGTAACCATCGATCCGGCGGCCGATCCGCGCGCCACGCAGGCGATACCGTGGTCGCGGCCCCAACGAACAAAGTCACCGACGATTAAGAAGTACGAAACATAGCCGGTCTTCTCGATGACCCCGAGTTCCAGCTCGAGGCGATCAAGAATTTTGCGTACAGCCGCTTCAACTAAGACCGGATCCGGCGGGGCCTGTGGGACCGATGACGCCTCTGGGGCCGGACTGATCGGGCTAGCGGCGGCATCGACCTCCGGGGCGGGCGGTGGGGGAAAGAGGAACACCAACCGTTCCGGGTGGGTCACAGCCTCGACCACGATGGTCGAGCCGTCGACATGGGCCTGGATGGAATAGCGGAGCCGCAGGCCGTCGCAGAGGAGCTTGCGCAAGTATCCCTCACGGGTCCACGTCTCGGGCGGCTGGAACACCGGATAGTGCTCCGCGCCCTTGCCGTAGCGGATCTCCAAATTGCATTTCTCGGCCACCTCTACGGTGTTGAGGACCGCTTCAGGCACCTCGGTGAAGAGGTGCTTCATTTCTTGAGCCGACCGCAGGAAGAACTGCTCCTGCTGGTAGCGCATCCGCTTGGCGTCGCTCAACTGCGACTGGGTGCCGATGCAAATGAGACAGTCGTGCGCCCGCGAGTGGTCCTTCTGAACATAGTGAACGTCGTTGGTGGCGACGCACTTGAGCCCGAACTCTTTGGCCCAGGGAATGAGCTGTCGGTTGACCTTGGCCTGTTCCGGAATGCCGTGATTCTGGAGTTCGAGGTAGAAGTTTCCGGGCCCGAAGGTCTGCTTGAAGAAATCGATCGTGTTCCGGGCGCGCTTGAGATCGTCCTTGAGAATGGCCTCTGGAATCTCACTGGCCAGACAACCGCTCAAGCCGATCAGGCCTTGTCCATGCGCGGCTAGGATCTCCTTGTCGATGCGGGGCTTGTAATAATACCCCTCCAAATGGGCGGAGGTGACCAGCTTGATCAAGTTCTTGTAACCGATCTCATCGCGGGCCAGCAGCACCAGGTGGTGATAGACATCGCGCATTCCCCCAGAGCCTTGTTTCTTCTCCAGGCGCGATCCGGGAGCAATATACACCTCGCAACCGAGGATGGGTTTGATGCCGGCTTTTTTGGCCGCCGAGTAGAACTCGATCGCCCCGAACATGTTGCCATGATCCGTCATGGCGACAGCGGGGAAGTCTAACTCCTTCGCCCGGGCCATCAACCGGTCGAGGCGGCAGGCAGCGTCGAGCAGGGAGAACTCGGTGTGAAGGTGCAGATGGGCGAAGTCGGCGGGCATCGCGTTGGCAACTATGCGAACCAATCGCTCCGGCAACAAGCACCTGGGCGTGTCGTCTCAAGGGCAGCACAGCCTTTGCAGAAACAATCCACCGCTAGAAGCACCTGAGGGACAGGTCCGAGGCAGGGCTTTGGCTCGATAGGGTCCACGGGGGTTTGGTCAAAAACGGGCATTCCGACAATAATTAGGCAGTCCTTGGGCGTTTTGGTGAGTGGCGGCACTCACTAAACCACGATGGCAAGGCTTAAGCTTAGTTGAAGACGTGGAAACAAGGATCTCAAAACCCGCGCAAGCAGGACTCGGATCACTCCCCGCCGCCGGGGCCATCATGGTTCCGGCACCCGTCCCACCCCCATCCCCGAACGGTTCTGGCAAACAGGCTTGAACCGGTGCTTCTGAAGATTCTGGCCCGGAGGTCGTTCCACCGCCCTCCGGGTTTTCTTTTTGAAGTCAGGTACCCGCTCAAAGCCCGCCCGTCAGCGGTCGCCCGTCGGCAGCCAGGGCACCGGTCAGCGGCGGGCATTGCGATTGCCGGGCGAGCGGCCGAAGTGATGAATCCAGAATCCGTGCAGGAACTGACGAAGACTCCGAACGGTCTCCTGAGGGACTTCGAGTGCCGCCAGTTCGCTCCAGTTCGCCTCCAACAACGTTTCCATCAAGGCACCGGCTTCCGGGGTCAACCCTTCGGGATCGGGCTGAAGACCTTGAATGGCCAAAAAGCGCAAATCCCATGCGAACTGGGCCCGGGCCATGGGACCCTGGATCTCTAAGAATGCCAGGAACTCAAGGAAGAGCCGATGCGCCTCAGGTTGGGGGGTTTCCGTTTCCGTGACCTGCTCCAGCGTGGCCACCGCATGAGCGATCAACTCTAGGGAGACGAGCTCCCGTCGCAGGGAGCCATGAGTGTTCCGGACAACGACTTCACTCAACGAATGGAGATTACCCTTGGGGTTACGGCGGAAGGAGAACTCGCTCTCGAAGCACCAATCGAGCTTACCGCGAAAGACCGACTTCGGCCCGCGGGCTCCCTTGGCCACGGTGGCCAGACGACCGTGTTCAGGAGTCAACCAGTGGACGATTAGGCTGGTGTCGCCGAGGGGGCGCAGGCGGATGACGATGCCTTCGGATCGTTGGGCGATCATGGGGCAGTCGTCGCGCCAGGTCGGGAGGCCGATCGAATCGGGGTGGCCAGTGGCCTCTCCAGATCGTGGTGACGCCCGTCTACCCAGCGGACCCAGCGGTTCTCCTCCCGCTTCATGGAACGCCGCAATACCGGCTCCAAGTCATCGTATCCGCGAAGGTGCAAGAGGCCGTGGATGACATATCGGACCACTTCTTGGGTCCAGGTCGTTCGGAAGGCTTGAGCCTGATCCACGGCGTCGGCGACCGAAATAAAGCACTCGCCATACACACGTTCGGGCGTCGAGCCATGGTCGAAGGTAATGACATCGGTCGATCCCTCGTGCCGGAGAAATCGCCAGTTCACCCGGGCCATCTCCCTCGGGGAGACAAAATGAAATCCCACCTCAGCCTCTAAGCCCATGGCCTCCAGGAGGTCCAAGGTGATCTGGCGAAGGGCTCTCACCCGCAACGGGCGGTCTTTCTGACGATTGCGCAGGAGGATCACCGTCGCCGCCCCGGAGCCCGTCACAACGGGCAAACGAGGGGAAGCCGGAGAACTAACGGCTGCGGAATCACTCACGGCTAATCAATACCCCAGCTTGGCCAGTTCGCGCTCCAAGCTGACCTGAAACGCCATCAAGTCCGGCTGGGAAGGGCGATAACCCTTCTCGTCGGCAACCAGGCCGGGGCGACCCTGCATGTCGATGAGCCAGGCCGCACCTTTACCATCGGAGAACCGAACCCGGCCGCTCACCATGGCGTTGGGGCGGGTCACGGCATCCACGGTGACCTGGACATCGCCGCCTCCCAGATTTCCCTCCGGCGGCACCACCTCGTCGGGCTCGATGGTGCCGGCAGGGGGAGCCGACGCAGCGGGGACAGCGGGAGCGACCGGAGGAGCCGGCGGCTCTGGATCCTTCGGAATCACTTTCAGGTCATCGATTAGGAAACGCGCCTCCATGTAGGTCAGTTTGAGGGCGAAGTCGGTTTCCAGCCGGCGCTGAAAATCGGAGATCTTCATGCCCTCGGCGATCCACTGGCGGGCGGTTGCTTGTTGCTCGGTTGATAAGGTGGCCATGACGTGAAAGTAAAAAGTCTAGGGGTTGGAAGTCGGCGGGTCAGTCGCGGAAGTTCACAAAATTGAGGGCTACCGGAAAATCGTGCCCCCGGCAGGCGGTCATCACGGCCTGCAAATCATCCCGGTTTTTGCCGGCGACCCGCAGCTCATCGCCCTGGATGGACGCGGTTACCTTGAGACCCAAACTCCGGACAAAATTGCTAATCTCTTTGGCGGCGGCGCTTTCAATACCCTGCTTGATCTTAATGGTCTGACGAGCATGCCCTAGGGGCGACAACTCGGCCTCGCCGGCGTCGATGTTCTTGGCGGAGATACTCCGTTTGGCCAACTTGAGCATCACGATCTCAACCAGGGCCGTCATCTTGAAGGCATCGGGAGCCCGCATCTTGATCTCGCTCTTCTCCAAAACGATCTCCGCACCGGACCCCTTGAAATCGAAGCGGGTCAGCAATTCCTTCTGAGCTTGGCTGATGGCGTTTTCCACCTCCATTGAACTGACCTTAGAGACGATGTCGAAACTTGGCATGGCCGGATGCTAAACGATGGGCCTGCGCCTGCAACGCGGCAACGAGGGCTTTTATTGGGGTTTCCAGAGTAGATTGGCCGATGCGCTCTCCCTCCCGGGTTTTTCTGATGTCACCGGTACGGACTCCGACGGTAAGCTGGAGGCATGGAGACAGTGCCACCACCCTCGGGCCCCGTTCAGGCCAACCCAGCGGCCTCGGCCCCGCTCGTCCCCGGTACGCTGTACCTGGTGGCCACACCCATCGGAAACCTGGAGGACATCACCTTGCGGGCCCTGCGGGTGCTTCGAGAGTGCTCGGTGGTCGCCGCCGAAGACACCCGCCACACCGGCCAATTGCTGACCCATTTCGGGCTTCGAAAACAAATGATCAGCTATTTCCGTTTCAATGAGGCCCGACGGGGCGCGGAAATTCTCGACCGGTTGCGCTGTGGCGAAACCGTAGCGCTGGTGACCGACGCCGGATCCCCCGGAATTAGCGATCCGGGAGAACGCATCGTGGCCGAGGTTCTGGCCTCAGGGCTTCGGGTGGAGTCCATTCCCGGGGCCTGCGCACTGGTGGCAGGTCTGACCGCCAGCGGACTGCCGACCGAATCCTTCCACTTTGCGGGTTTCCTGCCTCACAAATCGGGCCAACGGGCCCGACGTCTGGCGGAACTGGGTACTATCCCAGGAACCCTCGTTCTCTACGAATCCCCCTTCCGCGTGGAGCGCCTGCTGGGAGAACTCCAACGGATCCTGCCGGGGCGTCGGGTGGTGCTGGCCCGCGAGTTAACCAAGAAGTTTGAAGAGTGGCTGCGCGGCACCCCTGAGGAATTGCTTGCTGAGTGGAGCCGACGCCCGCGCAAGGGGGAGTTTGTGGTGATGATCGGAGCCGGCGGCAGCACCGGCAGCACCGGCAGCAATGCGGAGGGCGCCCCACTCAGCGGCAACGACTTGGATGAAACCGACCACGAAACTGAAACCGACCTCGAAACCGATTCTGAAGCGGATTCGACGGAAGGATCCCTTTGAATCGTTCTGGGTTAGTCCGTCAGTTTGAGGCGCTGGCGGACTAACACTGCCGCGCCCGTGATTCCGGCCGCGTCGCCCAGCTTGCTGGCGAGGATCTCAACATCCTTGAGAGTGCCGGGCATGGCGTAATTGCGAGCTGTCTCCAGGATAATCGGCATAAGGTCGTCCTCTAGGGCATCCATCACACCGCCGCCCAAGACCACCGTTTGCGGACTCAAAATATTCACAAGGTTGGCCACGGCGATGCCCGTATGTTTGGCCGCTTCCTGGAGCACCTTGGCTGCCAACTTGTCTCCTTTGCGGAGAGCCTTGCGCAAGTCGCCGCTCTTGAGATCAACGATGCTCTCCCCTTCCTTCAACGACTCAGTGAGCAAAGTCTTCTCGCCTTCCTTCACCCGTCGGGCCAATTCACGGAAAATGGAGGTCCGACTGGCCAAGGCCTCAAAGCAGCCACTGTTGCCACAACTGCATTTGGGACCGCCCACTTGGATGACCATGTGCCCCACCTCACCCGCCGTGCGGTTGAAACCCGAATAGAGTTGGCCATCCAAGATGAGGCCGCCGCCGATACCGGTGCCTAAGAAAATACCCAGCAAACTGCGGGACCTGCCCTTCAGCTCCACCTCATGAATACCCAGCGTGCAGGCATTGCAGTCGTTCTCAACAAACACCGGGACACCCAAGTGTTTTTCTAGGGCTTTTTGCAGCGGCGCATTCTTCCACTGGAGGTTCGGCGCAAAAATCACCTCACCGGATTCGGGGTTGATGGCCCCGGGGGCTCCGATCCCGACCCCGCGAACTTGCTTGAGCGAAAGGTCGGCCTCGTCCACCGCATCCCGGACACACCGCGCAACGCGCTCCACCACGGATTCAAAACCCCGCGAGGCCTTGGTGCTCAATTTGACCGTCTGGAGCAACCGGAGCTGGGGGGTAAATATTCCGGCCAAGATCTTGGTCCCCCCCAGATCCACCCCGACGATGACATCCTGTTTGATGGTTTCGGTCATGCGTTTACCGAGCTCATCAGGCTGGCAACCCCAGCCGTGGAGCAAGGAAAAGATGGTAACAATTGCCCCGGCCCACCGGGCTCAAAGTGCCTGCTGCGAGCCTGCCTTCCCAGTCACGGATGAATCAGGTGCGAGTCTGAGGCAGCACGGTACCGAAGTTCTCCCGCTCGGATGGGAACCGGCAGGCGGTTTTCCGGGGGCGTCAGTGGGCAAGTCGCAAAGGGAGTGAAAGCGCAGTTGGAAAACCTGACTTTTTCGGGGTTGCCGCGGCTGGGTCTCGAACGGCTTGATGAAGACCGATGCCGCAAGCCTTCATCGTCGATGCCGTGGTCCGGGAAGTCCGCCAACTGAAAGGCTACCCCAACCTTTCAATCCTCGATCTGAGCTGTGGCGAGGGAGAGGTGCTGTCGCAACTGGCCGCCGACGGATGCCGCATTCACGGCACCCACTTCCGCGACGACGACTACATCATCGAGAACCGCGTTCGTCTGGACGCCATTCCCATCACCACCGGTGTGGACCTCCAACACCGACTGCCTTTCGAGGACGGCTCCTTCGATGTCGTGCTCATGACTGAGGTTTTGGAACATCTCGATTCGCAATTCCACATCGTCGCCGAAGTATCGCGGGTCGTGCGGAGCGGCGGGTTTTTTGTCTTCAGCACCCCGAACCTGCAACGCTTGCATTCGCGGCTGCAGTTCTTTTTGACTGGCAAGCATAAGCTCATTCGCCGGCGAGTGGGCTGGGACCAGAAGGCCTCCGATCGCTACGCCTTCCACATCGGGCCCGTGGATTTTTCCCTCATCCATGCCGTACTCGGTTGGGAGGGTTTTCAAATCCTGCGCCTCGGACTCACCCAGTTGAAGTTCAAGTCGGTGCTGCTCTCACCCCTTTGGCCGTTGGTCTGGCTGGCCTGCCGCCTGACCGTCGACAAGGACGCCCGCCGCAATCCGGTGCTCAAACAAACTGAGAAGTCCCTGAATCGCTGGCTCTCCGATCCGGCGATGCTCTTCAGCGAGCAATTGCTGGTGGTCACCCGCCGCAAATAGGTGAGGCATTGATCCCAAGGCGTGGGATCACTGAAATTACCCGTGACGCGTTCAGCGCCCTCGTGGCCCAGATACTTCTCCCGTCGGGTTCTCAGCGAGGGGTGCGGGGTGCCCGATCGGACACCGACTCGAGACCTTGATCGACCGCGCGCAGCTTGGTGTAGCGGGTGGCCACGGTGAAGGCATTGGCCCAGGCGATGTAATAACCGGGAAGACCGTCGAGGAACCCGCCCTTGAAGAGGTATCCCCGCAGAAACCGCCAACCCGGACGGAAGAGCAAATCGACCCAGGTGGCATGCCGACCGGAATGCCGCGAGGCTTGGACGAAGGCGGTACTGTAAGGAGGGATCTTGGTAACCTGGCGGTCGATGCTCTCGTTGCTGTAGTGCAGGAGATCCGATCGCAAACGGCCGATGCGCCCTGCCACTTGGAGCTGGGCATGCGGTTCCTCGCCACCCCAGTGCGCCCGACCGCGACGGGCCAGACGAATCACACGGTCGGGATACCAGTCGCCGTGACGAATCCAACGGCCCAGGAATTGGGTGCAGCGCGGGAAGTTGAAAGCACCGATCTCCGGTCCGGCCTCGGCGATAGCCCGGGAAATCTCCTCCCTCAATTCTGGAGTGACCACCTCATCGGCATCCAAATTGAGCGTCCACGCAGAGGAGGTCTTGTCTAGGGCCGAAGCCTTCTGGCCCACGAACCCTTTCCAGGGCTCGCGAACCACAATGGCACCGCGGGCGCGGGCCAACTCTTCGGTGCCGTCCGACACATCTTGCTGGAGAATGACCACGATCTCGGCCGCCCAGCCCTGCACGCTCTCGAGTGCGGCCCCGATGCGATGGGCTTCGGCTCCTGAGACGAAATAAACGGAAATCGGAAGCGGTTGGGACATGGCAGTTCCGGACGAAAGCAATCGATACGACAACCCCAGTGAATCATCCGGAACGCGGGTTGCCTACTCTTCCCGAGTCCTGTTGAACCTCAACGGGCCAGTGCTGAGCGAGGACTCCCCAGAAGGGAGTTTAAAGGGCCTCCTCCCGCTCTTCAGAGCTAGACCCACTCTGGCTAGACAGACTCAGGCCAGACCGACGGCCGCCATCACGGCTTGCATGGTGGCCTTGACCAAGATGGGCTCGAAGCCGGCGACGCGAATGGCGGTGTCCGGATCTTTGAGGCCGTGGCCGGTCATGGTGGCCGTCACCAGTGAACCATCGGGGATCTCGCCGGCGCGAATGGCTTTGATCAAGCCGGCCAATGGGGCGGCACACGCGGGCTCGACCATCACACCCTCGGTGCGGGCCAGGAGCTTGTAGGCGTGGAGAATTTCTTCGTCGGTCACCGAGCGGATGGAGCCTGAGGATTCGCGCGCGGCGTCCATCGCACCCTGCCAACTGGCCGGGTTACCAATACGGATGGCCGTGGCCACGGTCTCGGGGTGGGCCACTGGATGACCGAGCACCAGCGGTGCGGCTCCCGCGGCCTGCCAGCCCATCATGCGGGGCAGGGTATCGGAAAGACCGGCCTCGGCGTATTCGCGGAAACCGCGCCAGTAGGCCGTGATGTTGCCGGCATTGCCCACCGGCAAGAAATGAAAGTCGGGTGCATCACCCAAGGCATCGCAAATTTCAAAGGCGGCCGTCTTCTGACCCTCAATGCGCACCGGATTGACCGAGTTAACCACTTCAACCAACCCAGTCTCGCCGAGCTCGCGGACGATATTCAGCGCGTCATCGAAATTACCCTCGATGCTCACGGTGGTGGCCCCGTACAGCAGGGCCTGAGACATCTTGCCGTGGGCGATTTTTCCCTGAGGCAAGATGACCACGCACTTGAGGCCGGCCCGCGCGGCGTAGGCGGCGGCACTGGCCGAGGTGTTGCCAGTGCTGGCGCAGACGACAATCTTGGCACCCCGCTCCTTGGCCTTGGTGATGGCCATGGTCATGCCCCGATCCTTAAAGGAACAGGTCGGGTTCATGGCCTCATACTTGAGGCGTAGGTCAAAATTGGCACCGATGGCCGCCACGAAGTTGGGCACCGGGATCAACGGGGTATTGCCCTCCAGAAGGGTGACGATGGGGGTCTCCGCCGTCACCGGCAGGAAGCGGGCGTAACGTCGAATAACTCCGGGCCAGGCAGCCGCTGGGGCGGGATTGGAACTCATGGGATTCTGGGTGAGATCGTTGTTGGAGTAGGTCCGCGTGAAAAGCGTGGAATCCGAACTCAGGCCATGGCGCGGGCGATGGAGTTCCACCATCCGTCGTGGAGTTCGGCCACTGGGGCAGAAAACTCAGCGGCCGGTGTTTTCAGGGATAGAGCCTCGCCGCCCACGGTACCGATCTGGAACACAGGCACCCCCATGGTCCGAACCTGCTTGAGAACGCGACCGGCATCAATGGCCGCCACGGAAATCACCACGCGGTTTTGGGTCTCACCAAAGAGGAGGGCATCGAGGCGGGCTCCTGCGGCGCACGCGCTCAAGTCCACGGTGGCTCCGAGGAACCGGTGGCTCTCACGGGCCACCTGCTGGCTGAAGCACGATTCAGCCAAGGTCACGGCCAGGCCGCCTTCGCTGCAATCGTGGGCACTCTTCACCACGCCCTCGCGAATCAATCCGAGCAACGTGGTGTGCAAGGTCTGGGCGGCCAGCAGATCGACTCGAGGCGGCAAGCCATTTTTCTGGCCATGCACGCTTTTCAGATAGGCACTGCCACCGAGGCCCTGCAATGGGTCGGCCAAGTCCACAGGAGTACCGAGGAGCAAAATGACGTCCCCGGCCGCCTTGAACCACTGGGTGGTGATGTGCTCGGGTTTTTCGATGATTCCCACCACCGCCACCGTGGGTGTCGGATCAATGGATCCCAAGGCACCGCGCTGGTTGTAGAGGGAAACATTACCCCCGGTGACCGGAGCGTTGAAGGCCCGGCAACCCTCCGCCAGACCCCGGACCGATTCCTTGAGCTGCCAGAAGATCTCAGGATTGTGTGGGTTGCCGAAGTTGAGGTTGTCGGTCGAGCCCACGGGGACCGCCCCGGAACAGGCAAGATTGCGGCAGGCCTCGGTGACGGCGGCTTTTCCGCCCTCGTGGGGATCGAGGTATACGTAGCCCCCGTTGCAATCGACGGTGAAGGCGATGTACTTGTCGGCCAAGGGGGCCGGCAACTCGAACCCATCGGTCGCACCCGACTTGGCCGCGGCGTACTCGGCCTTGGTGATCGGGAGACTATCAGCCTTGATGCGGATCACGGCCGCATCGCTGCCTGGGCAGACCACCGAGCCATCCCGAACCATGTGGTCGTACTGGCCATAGACCCAGTTCTTGGAGGCGATGGTGTGATTGGAAAGAAGGCTCTTGAGATCGCCCACCGGGTTCTGGGTGTCAGCGATGCCATCGAGACGGAAGGCGCGAACCCCCGCCATGTAGGCTGCCTCACGGGACTCGCGCTGATACACCGGGGCTTCGTCTGCCAGGGGCTTGGCAGGCAGATCCACAACCACCTGGCCTCCATGACGGACGACCATGCGGCCGGTGTCGGTCACCACGCCGATCTCGGCCCAGGGGAGGTCCCACTTATCGAAGACCGCCTTCACCTCGGCCTCGCGGCCTTTGTGGACGACAATGAGCATCCGCTCCTGGGACTCGGAGAGCATGATCTCGTAGCTGGACATATTCAGCGCCCGTTGAGGCACCTTATCCAACTCGATCTCGATGCCGGTTCCGGCGCGGGCGGCCGTCTCACACGTCGAGCAGGTCAGACCCGCCGCACCCATGTCCTGCATGCCGGCGACACATCCGGTGGCCAGCAACTCCAGGCAGGCCTCGCAAACGAGCTTCTCCATGAACGGATCGCCCACCTGCACCGCACCGCGCTGCTGCTCCGCCGATTCTTCGGTGAGGTCCTGCGAGGCGAAGGCCGCACCGGCCAGGCCGTCACGGCCCGTCGCCGGTCCGACATAAAACACCGGGTTACCAATGCCATGGGCGGCGCCGCGAGTAATTTGGTCGTGCCGCAAGACACCCAAGGCGAAGGCATTGACCAGCGGGTTGCCCTCGTAGCTTTTATCGAAATAAACCTCGCCCGCGACCGTCGGAATACCGAAGCAATTGCCATAGTGGGCGATGCCTCCCACGACACCGGTGAAAAGACGGCGAACCTCCGGATTAGATAGTTCTCCGAAGCGCAGCGAATTGAGCGCAGCGATCGGACGGGCGCCCATGGTGAAGATGTCGCGAATGATGCCACCCACGCCCGTCGCCGCTCCTTGGAAGGGCTCCACGGCGCTCGGATGGTTATGCGATTCGATCTTGAAGGCGATGGCCACGCCGTCACCCACATCGATGATGCCGGCATTCTCTTCGCCCGCGCCGACGAGGATCTTGTCGCCCTTCGTTGGGAAGGTCTTCAGCACCGGTCGGGTGTTCTTGTAAGAGCAGTGCTCCGACCACATCACTGAAAAGATGCCCAGCTCAGTGTACGAGGGAGCGCGTCCAAGAATCCCTAGGATCTTTTGGTACTCCTCTGGGGTGAGGTTGTGCTTCGCGACCAGTTCCGGAGTGATGGCAGGCTCGTGCATCGAAAGGAGCTACCATACGGAAATGGTTCAGGGGGACAAGTACGGGGAAAATTCGGTTCCACACCCCGGCACCCTACCGGCAAACACCGCGTCCGATCGAGATCCCCTCCTCCGGGGTCGACCCACCGGCTGAGACTTCCAAGACGACGCTCTCAAAGTCCATGGGTTGGCACACTGTTCACCGAATGTTCACCGGGGCGCGTTGACAGCGTCTTAGACGGCGGTTAGTAGGGAGGACAGTTATTCGAAAGCGTCCGATGAGCACTGTCCTGAACGATCAGGTTCTCGTCCTCAACCGGCTCTGGCAGGCGGTCAACGTCTGTTCAGTCCGTCGGGCGCTCACGCTTCTCTTTGAAGGCAACGCCCAAGTGGTGTTCGGCGATGGTGAGGGCGACTACCGAACGCTGAATTTTCAACAGTGGCGCGACCTGTCTGCGGCCGATCCCGAAGCCGACGGCACGGTCTGCACGATCTCCTTCCGCATCCGTGTGCCCCGGGTCATCCTGCTCATGGGCTTCGACCGCTTCCCAAAGAAGGAGGTCAAGTTCACACGGCACAACCTCTTCGAGCGGGATCGGAACACCTGCCAGTACTGCGGCCGAGTCTTTGACCGGCACGACCTCAACCTGGACCACGTGATCCCGCGGGATCGAGGAGGGCCGACGACATGGGAAAACATCGTCTGCTCCTGCATCCCCTGCAACACGCGCAAGGCCAACCGAACTCCGGCTGAGGCCCGCATGGGTTTGGTGCGTAAACCCAAGCGACCCAAATGGAGACCCTTCGTGCAGGTGAGCTTCGGTGCGACAATGCCCGACAGTTGGCGGCATTTTCTGGACGTCGCTTATTGGAATGTCGAACTGGGTTCCGAAGTCGGCTGAGCCGGACCGCTCGGAGATCGGTCCCTACCTAGGAGCAGGATCGGACTCGGAGGCTCTTCGGGCTACATCCCTGGGTCCTTCTGCAAACTCAGCCTCACCTGAGCGCCTCCGAGGTAGGGCGATTTCTCCGAAAGCGCCACGTCCGCACACACGGACCGCTCGGAGATCGG
>CAINWP010000144.1 GCA_903854475.1 uncultured Verrucomicrobiota bacterium | reverse complement strand
CCGTGAACTGCTTTCGACATTTGCGTCGTGTGAGCGCGTTGGGCAAACCGTGATTCTTTTAGCGATCCCGCAGGCTCCGACGGCGGTGGAGGTGCGGTGGCCTGGAGGGAAGGTTCAGCGCTCGGAGTGGCCAGCGGGTGCCCGGGCGGTGGTGATCAGTCCGGAGGGATTGAGGCAACGCTAGGAAACGATAGGAGTGAACGACCAGCCCTATGGGTACAGACTGTGAATAACATTGTTCATTAGAACGTAACTTTTGTTCTTGTGAATCGATGCTCTTCGAGGGCAAATAAAAAGGTACCCCGTAAGTTTTTTATCCCATCGACCGATGGAAGCTCCACGCGCATGCCTGGGTTTTTTTGGTCAACAGGATCACAATTTAGGGGCTTCAACCTCATCAACTCACAAGTTATGAATCAAAAACCCAAAAATGCCTCATTTCGGCTCCTCGCCGGTCTGGCAGCCCTCACCCTGGGCACGGTAGCGGCGCGAGCCCAAGCCGTTCCTCCGGTCCTCGCCCACTGGGACTTCGAACGCGTCGAAGCCGACGGCGTGTCCGTCAAATCAGTCAACGGCAAGTACGTTGGTACCATCAATGATGCCGCCAAGATCACCGAAGCCGGCGGCGGTCGCCCCGGTGGCGGTCGTGGTTTCGACGTGTCTCGTGAAAGCTCCCGCGGATACCTGCTTGTGGAAGCCACGGGTGATGACAATCCGATGAACTTGGCCGCTGCCGATGATGCAGTGACCATCATGCTCTGGCAGAAGAACTTTGCCAATGTAGCCAGCTCCTCGTTCTGGTTCGTCGCTGACAGCCAGGGTCGTGGTATCCAAGCCCACGTTCCTTGGGATAACGGACGCATCTACCTCGACAGCAACGGTTGCTGCGCAGCTCCCTCCCAGCGCCTGGATCAGGCCGGCCCCGATGGGTTCGACTGGACCACTTGGCACCACTACGCATTCGTCAAAAACAAAGAGGCCAAGCAGATCTACATCGACGGTGAGTTGCTCGCCGAGCAAACCGAGGGTGTGGGTCCGTTGCCCACCGACTTCAATGCGCTGTACATTGGTTCGGCCAGCGACAAGAACTCCCCAGATGCCGTCATCGACGACTTGGCAATTTTCAAGGGTGCGCTGACCCAGAAGCAAATCCAAGACATCGCCAAAGGCGCGCCCATTGGTGCCCCCCCGGTGGATACCGACAAGGACGGCATGCCGGACACTTGGGAAGTCGATTACGGCTTCAATCCCAACGATGCCTCGGATGGCGCCAAGGACTTCGACAAGGACGGCGCCACCAACGCTCAGGAGTTCGCTGCGGGTACCAACCCGGTTGACGTAACCAAGCCGGTGCTCGTCTCAGCGGCCACCTCGGGCGACTTCAAGACGGTCACCCTGACCTTCTCTGAAGCCGTCGAAGCCGGTTCCGCCACCACCTTGGCCAACTACGCCTTCAGCCCGAACCTCGCGATCACCGCGGCGTCCGCGAAGAAGAACGTGGTGACCTTGACCACCGCTGCCCAGACCCCGGGCGCTGTGGCCTACACCGTCACGGTCAACAACGTGGTCGACACCTCCAAGAATGCGGTCGTGTCCAACAGCAAGGCCTCGTTCTACTCCTTCTTGAACGTCAAGGACGGCGTCCTGAAGTTCTCGTTCTGGGGCGCCATCCCCGGCACCCCGGTGGACAATCTCTACCAGGATCCGCGCTGGCCGGCCTCTCCGGACATGACGGCGGCGGTCTTCGCGTTCAACAGCCGCGATGCCCTCCCGAATGACTCGAAGGACAACTACGGTGCGTCCATCGAAGGTTTCTTGACCCCGACCGAGAGCGGCAGTTACCGCTTCTTCATCTACTCGGATGACGCCTCGCAGTTCTTCATCAGCTCCGACGACAAGGAGGCCAACTTGGCCCAGGTCGCTGAGGAGGCCGGTTGCTGCAACAACTTCACCGAGCCCGACAGCGCCCGGACTTCTGAACCCGTCGCACTGACCGCCGGCAAGAAGTACTTCGTCCGCATGGTTTACAAAGAGGGCGGCGGCGGCGACTACGGTCAGATCGCTTGGCGTAAAGAAGGTGACACCACTAGTGCTGGTAAACTGACCCCGATCCCGGGCAAGTTCCTGAGCTCGGCTGTGGACCTGCCGGCGGATCCGGCCGGTGCCTACACCCAGATCAGCCCGGCCGCGAACGCCAAGGGCGTGAGCCCGGCGGCTTCCGTGACCATCGTTCACCGCGACGGCAAGACCGCGTGGACGGCCGCCAACGTAAGCCTGAAGTACGACGGCCAGACCGTGATCCCGACCGTCACCAAGGACGGCAATGTCATAACCATCAAGTACACCCCGCCGGCCCTGTCGGCGAGCCTGGCGGTCCACACTGTCTCGCTCGGTTACCTCGATGCCGGTGCCAAAGCCGCGACCTACGACTACAGCTTCACCTCGGGTGCCTACAGCGGCTCGACGGCGGACAAGGTGGGCGGATACCCGGGTCTGTTGACAGGCTCCTCGGTGTTCACAGCCGATGCCGCTGGTGCTACGGGCAAGGCGGGCGACAAGGCTATTAATCTGACGATGAAGGGTGGCCCCGTGGTCAGCTTCAACCGTGACTTCTTGGCCAAGGTCAACGCGGCCACCGCCAACGACGAGCTCACGATTGCCTTCTGGCAGAAGAAGCTGGATGTCGCCGACAGCTCGGCGTTCACCATGAACTCCCCGGGTAGCCCGAATAACCGTGGTTTCCATGCGCATGCGCCGTGGAGCAATCAGAACATCTACTTCGACACCGTAGGCTGCTGCGATGGCACGACCCAACGCATCACGGCCGACATCAAGACCTTCGCCGCTTACTCCGGTGAGTCGTCCTGGTGGACCAACGCCTACCACTTGTTTGTGTTCACCAAGAAGGGTGCTTCGAAGAACATTTGGATCGACGGCCAGCTGTTCCTCTCGGGTGAGAGCACCGCCCAGTTGCCTGTGGACATCGACGCCTTTTACATGGGCTCCGGTGCCAACGGTGCTGAACAGAGCCACGCCATCATCGATGACTTCTCCGTCTTCGGTAAGGAGTTGGTCGAGGCCGATGTCGTCGCCTTGTCCAAGGGCACCCTGCCGACGGCCCTTCCGGCCGCCAAGGGCTTGATCGCTTACTGGGACTTCAACGCCGCCCCGGCGGCCGTCATTGGTAACCTGAAGGCTGCTTTGGGTGCCAACGGCAAGGTGAAGATCACCTTCGATGGCGCTGGAACGCTCCAAACCTCCACCACCCTCAACGGCACCTTTGCCGACTCCGCGATTAAGAGCGGGGATGAGATCACGGTGGACGGAGCAGCTCTGTTCATCCGCGCCAAGCGCTAAGACAGTAGACTCAATAACT
>CAINWP010000143.1 GCA_903854475.1 uncultured Verrucomicrobiota bacterium | reverse complement strand
CCTTCCCCAGGTAGGGCTGGATCTTTGTGCGACGGCACGTGCCACCGGCGCTTTCGGAGAAATCGCCCTACCCTCTGAGCCGCCCCGCCCTTCCCTGGGTAGGGCTGGATCTCCGAGCCGGCCGCTCAGCCCCATCGGTGCTAGGTAGGGCTGGATCTCCGAGCCGGCCGCTCATCCCACTCGGCGCTTTCGCAGAAAACACCCTACCTTGTGGATTGTCCTCTTTAATTTAGGCCGGGCGATCGATCGAAAAGCGGTCTCGGGTTCGCAGGTATTCGGTGCCTCCCATGCGGCCCACGAGATCGAGTCGGTCCGGATCCGGATATCCGTTGGCACCGATCACGGCATCGGCCACGTGCATCCGCACGATGCGTCCCAGGACAATGTTGCCGCCGGCCGGGCCTTCACTGACGCGAATGATGCGGTCCAAACGGCATTCGAAGGCCACCGATGCACTGGCTACCCGAGGCGGGCGGACCCCCACCGACGGCGCCGCAGCAATCCCAAACCGCTCGAACTCGCTTTCCTCGAAACCCAGCATCGCGGACGTGGCATTCATAGCCTCAGCATCCGTGGCCGAGACCGTGTTCACCACGAACTCCCCGGTGGCCTCGATATTCCGCAAGGTGTCCTTGGAGGAACCATCCCGATGGTTAACCGGACAAAACATCAGGGTGGGCGGACGCGCACACACTCCTTGAAAAAAACTGAACGGCGCCAAATTGGTCACCCCGGACACAGACACGGTGCTCACCCAGGCGATGGGCCGCGGCAGGATAGAGTGGATCATCCACTCGTACATCGTCCGGGTATTGAGTTGGTCTGGATCGAGTTCCATCGCTCACTTCCCTTCCCAGCCCAGCAGGAAATGCAGCACCAAATCGGGCAGGTCGAGGCTGTAGCCGCCCTCGAGGATGGCAAAGGTAGGGATGCCTGAGGCTCGGGCCCACTGACCCAGCAGGTTAAAGTCCTCGCGTTCCAAGGTACCATTGGCCAGGGGGTCTTTGTTGTAGGCATCGAAGCCTGCAGACAACCCGATCAACCGCGGCTGGGTGGCCAAGAGCCGCTGCCACGCCGTCTCCAGCGTCCGCAGCCAGACGGCCCTGGGAGCGCCTCCCGGCAAAGGACGGTTGAAGCAATTGGAACCTACATCCGCTTGGCCCGTGCCGGGATAGGTATCCCCTTGATGCACCGAGGCGAAGGCCACGCCTTCCACATTCTTTAGGATGTCTTCGGTGCCATTGCCATGGTGGACATCGAAGTCGAACACGGCAACCGGACCCAATCCTCGAGCCTTGGCTTCCAGCACCGCCAGGGCCATCGACGAATAGTAACAGAACCCCATGGCCCGGTTCCGTTCGGCATGGTGTCCGGGCGGACGCATTAGCGCGAAGCCTGGTTCGCCTGAGGCCGCCAGTTCCATCGCGCGCACCGCGGCCCCGACGGAACGACGCGCATGGCCCTCGATGTCCGGTTGCCACGGAGTATCCGCATCGAAGGCGGCCTCCACCTTCAAGCGGGCGAGGTGTTCGGGCGTGTGTCCCCGCAGCAGCAGTGCATCGGAAACCTCCGCAGGCTCGGCCCATTGCAGCGCGATGGACTTCTGCAAGCGCAGCAAGTCGACCGTCCGAGCCACACGGTTGGGTTTCTCGGGATGACCGGGCTGATGGTAGCCGGTACAGCGCGGATCAAGGACGATCGTCATGGGAGTGGCTTCGGTTCAGAGAGTGGGTTTCGAGACGGGCCCCGCGGTCAGCGGACCATCAATGCCAGAAGTCCCTCGGCGCACAAGCGGGCAAACTCTGGATCGTTAATATTGCCGTTGTACTCGGTCACGGGAATGTCTTTGCGAAGGTTCGACTTCCAGGCCTCAAAGAGCGCGGCATCGGCTTCAGGCCAATAAAAAGGCTGCCCCGGGGCGCTGATGACGCTGATGCCTCGCAGCGGGATGAACACCCGAATAGGGCCCTTCGACAAATTGCACTTCTCGGCCAGGACTTTGCCCAACTGGGCGCACTCTTCCGGGTTGGTGCGCATGAGCGTGACTTGGGCGTTGTGGTGGTAGAAGCGTCGGTCCGCGAATCGGGCGGGCACCGTGGCCGGTTCGCCGAAGTTGACCATGTCGAGGCATCCAGGTGTCACGATCGCCGGAACCCCAGCGCGGGCGGCGGCCTCGCAGCGCGTGGGGCCGGCATTTAACACTCCGCCCACGAGTTCATCGGCCCACTCGGTAGTAGTAATATCGAGCACTCCGGACACAAGCCCGCTCTCCACCAGCGACTCCAGCGTTCGCCCTCCGGTACCGGTGGCTGCGAAAATCATCACCTCATAGCCGGCGGCCTCCAGGATCTCGCGAGCACGGGTCACGCACGCCGTGGTGTTGCCGAACTGCGAGGCCACGATCACGGGTTTTAGCACGGCCTCGGATGGGCGGGCCGACACCATGCCACAAATGGCCCCGGCCGCTTGGGCCAGGATCACGCGCGACAACCGGTTGATGCCCGCCACATCCACCACGCTGGGCATCATCACAATGTCCTTCACGCCGACATACGGAGCCGTGTTGCCACTGGCCAACGTGGAAACCATGAGCTTGGGAAAACCCACGGGCAGCGCGCGCATGGCCGCCGTGCAAATGGCCGTTCCGCCACCGCCGCCCAGCGAGATCACCCCGTCGATGCGGCCCTCGCGCTGCAACCGCGCCAGAACCAACGGAGCGGCGCGAGTCATCAGGGCCACCGCCTCGCCACGATCCCGACGAGCGACCACCGCGGCCAGATCGGCGCCGGCTTCATGGGCCACCTCTTCGCGCGAAATATCGGCCTCCAACGTCGCCGGGCCGAGCGTGCCCACATCGATGAGCAGCACCAAATGCCCGTGCTCCCGGATGCGATCCGCCACGTAGCGATGCTCCTCCCCCTTCGTGTCAAACGTGCCCAAAACAGCGATGGTAGCCATGGATTAAGAAACGGTATCCCCGCCCACTCCGCAGACCAACCCGAAAGGGAGAGGAGGAGCAGCGCCGAGCGGTGAATGCCCTGGGTCACAGATCTCTGTTAAATTCCTTACATTTAAATCTTACCTGTTCCCAATGCAGGCCACTCTTACTTCCTAAGAGTCTGTCTGAAAATGGGGAGGGGTTCTGCGGCTGGGGAATTCTGGGTTGGGCAAGGCGGTGAGCGGCGGGGCAGACCTCCTGCGGTCTGTTCCGCCCGAACCAACGCAGTCCAAGCCGGAAAGACCCGCCGCCCGGAGGGTTTGGGAGGAAAGGGCCCGCTGGCGGCGTTGCTTGTCGGTCACAGACCGCTGCGGGTCTGCTCCCTCCTCGCGCCTTGCCAATCGAGCCCTTCTCTCCCAAACAGAACCCCTCCCCATTTTCAGACAGGCTCTAAGGCCAAATCACCATCCCCATCGACATCCGCAACCGTCTTCACCTCAAGCCGGGCGACATTCTAGAATTCGATGAAACCTCTCCATTTTTGAAAGCCACCAAGGCCATTCCGGCCGAAGCCTGGGAGGAATTTGGAACCGATGCCACGGACCCGTGGGCCGGATTGAGCATCCCAGAGGTCCTGGACCAATTACGGGGACCGGTCGAATTGCCCTCACCCGCTCAGCCTTGAACAGCCGCCGCCATGCGCACCGCCCTCGACAGCTCGGTCCTGATCCTCCTGTACCGGAAACAACCCGGTTGGGAGGCTTGGCGAAACAGCCTTCAACTGGCGGCCCTTCAAGGCGAATTGATCATCTCCCCGGTCGCTTTCGCCGAATTCTCCATCGCCTATCCCAGCGTGGAATCGGCCCTCGCCGACTTGGACCGCCTCCACATTTTCTATGATCCCATCACCCCTGCTGCTGCTTACCGCGCAGGCCAGATATTCCAAAGGTACCGGCGGGACGGCGGGCCACGACAGCACCTCATCCCGGACTTTCTCATCGCCGCTCACGCCAGTGTGCAGGCCGACCGTCTCGCCGCCATCGATCGCGGCTATCTCCGCACCTATTTCCCCGATTTGCCCACTTTGTCCCCGATAGAGTGAGCGGCCACACCGACACACGACCGATCCTCCTGCGGTAGCCCAGTGGGTGACCGCGTTGACAGCATACCCGCTGTGATACACTTTGCGTCTCACAATGAAGACTGCCACGGTCAGAGACCTTCGGAACGAGTTCGCCAGAGTGGCCGCGTGGATCGAGAACGGAGAGGAGGTCGTCATCACCAAGGCTGGCAAGTTCTTCGCCCGCCTCGTGCCTGCCCAACCCGCTCCGCCCCCGAGGCTTGTAAAGCCCGACATTATGGCACGGCTCCGCGAGACCTGGGGCGACCGGGTCTTCTCCGCCAAGGAGGTCGAGGCGATGCGTGCGGCCGAGTTGGGGGGCGAAGAAGGATGATCGCCTACCCGGACACCTCGTTTCTGTGTGCGCTCTACCGGAGGCAGCACAATTCTCCTGCGGCCGCCGCCCATTTTGCCGACATGAAGGAGCCGCTGCATGTATCGACCCTGCTGCTGTATGAATTCCGCCAGGGAATGCGCTTCCAGGCGTGGCTGCACCGGCAGAATCCGGCCAAAGGATTCCCACAAACCGACGCCGATCAGGCCCTGGCTGACCTTCAATCTGATCTCGACAGCGGTGCGGTCGTCCTGGTTCCGGCCGAATGGCCCGATGTGCTCAGCCGCGCAGAACTGCTCTCGCGCCGACACACGAAGACCGGCGGTCACCGCGGTCTCGACATTCTCCACGTCGCCACGGCGCTCCACCTGGATGCGACCGAACTGCTCACGTTCGACAAAAACCAGCGCCGGCTCGCCCGGGCTGCGAGTCTCAAGGTCCGCCCCTGATCTGCGGCTAAGCTGCATAATTTGATCGATGGGATCGGCTGGAACTCCAACTCCAATGGCCCTCGAGGCTTAGGTTGCCCTCCAAGGTCGCGTTCACCGCTGGTAGCGCCCCTCTTAAATGGGTTGTTGATGACCTGCTTCATCGGCTGATCGAGGAGGGTCAAAAAATGTGATTCTGATCCATTGGAAGCCGCCGTTGACGCATCGCGAGGGATTGGGGAGATTCACCCTATGAGCGCACTCTTGCGGATCGAATCTGAGGTTACCGATTTGCCGCCACAGGATCAGAAGTCCCTTCTGACGTGGCTAGAAAGTCGTCTGGCAGCGGTGCCCGAGCCGGTCAAACAAGTTTCTGAATCGTTGAAGATTTTCAGGGAACTTCAGAGGGAGATTGGGTTGACCCCGACTGCTGCTACAGTTTGGAAGTCTGCAGTCCAAGATGGCCGTCGGTAGGTTCAATTGGTCTCAAATACAGCATGATTCACTTGGACACCAATTTCCTGATCGATGCGCTCGTGACGGGGAGTCCGCAAGAGGCTCAACTGGTCGCGTGGCTTGAAGCCGGTGAAACGGTGGGTATCAGTGCGCTGGCGTGGGGCGAATTCCTTTGCGGACCGATCTCTGTTTCCGCTGAAGCACTCTCGCGACACCTTTTTCCCGACGCCGTCGGGCTGGAACGAATGGATGCAGAGAAGGCATCGAACCTGTTCAACCGCACCGGGCGCCGAACCAAAACCTACGCGGATTGCTGCATCGCAGCTGTGGCCATTCGGTCTCAAGCGGCTTTGGCAACCAGCAACCGAAGTGATTTCACTCCAATGGTTCCACATGGCCTGTTGCTGGCAGCCTGCGATGCCACTGAGTAACGAAGACTCATCTGTTTTTGTTACTCGAAAACACTGCCATCACGAATCTGTAGTCAACGGTTCACCTCCGTCGGATGTCCTCGTTCATGGCCGTCGCAAGTTGTGGTAGGTCGCCGAATCCCTCCGGGGTAACCGCGTTACCAAATCAACCGAACGAGGGCAGTCCCCAGTGTCGGCTGTCGTTCGTTGCTCAAACGGCCTTCACACTGCCTCCACTACCGATGGCTATCGTGCAGCCGGTATGCCATCTCAGGGATCAAGCCTATGGCCTTCTAGGTTGCCCCCCATCGGTGGGGTGACGGAGGGTCTGGCCGGGGACTTGCATGGAGAAAGACACCAAGATTGCCGCGACAGCAAAGCAGGCACCAGCGCCGAAATCGGTACTCGGTGCTGCTCCCGTTGCTACCATGACCGATACCGAGGGGCACGCCTCCGCGGAAACGGCTGGACTGGCATCGCCGGTTTCGGCGGTGGCCGGGGTGGGTTCGGCTCGGGCACGCCTGTTGGCCAAACGGGGCATTCTCACTGTGGGCGATCTGCTGCTGGATGCGCCGCGACGCCACGAAGACCGACGCCAGTTCAGCAAGATCCGCGATCTTCAGGAGGGCCAGAAGACGACGGTGTCGGGCAAGGTCATCGCGATGGGCAACAAGACCTTCGCCCGCACCGGGCGCAGCGTCTTCGAAGTCATCCTCGACGACGGAAGCGCTCACCTCCATTGCCGCTGGTGGAACCTGCCCCAAATGGAACGGTTCTTCGATGTGGGCGATGAACTGGTGGTCCACGGCAAGGTCCGCTCGCTGCGACCCAAGGCCATGGATCACCCAGAGACCGAGACCCTCTCGTCGGTCACTCGCGAGGCCGATCCGGAGACCGTCGTTACCGGAGCCGCTGGGGCTTCCGGGGTCGCCGGGGCTGCCGATTCGGCCGAGGAACCCAGCTTGCACGTGGGCCGGTGGGTGCCCCTCTACAGCCTCACCGACGGACTCACCCAGCGGGCGCGTCGTTGGATCGCCTGGAACGCGCTGAAAGCCTTCGGCGAGCGCATCCCGGAGGCGGATCCGGACTTGTTGGTCGAAGCCAGCCGGTCGGGCTGGACAGCCTCCGCGGACGGCCAGCAAGAAATTCCGCTCCTCGCCCAAGAGTGGCCTTCGCGGGCGCAGGCCATCCGGGATTTGCATTTCCCGGCCTCCGACACCGATGCCGAACGGGCCCGGCAACGGCTCGCGCTCGACGAGTTCATCGCGCTGCAATTCGAGATCCAGCGCCGCCGTCTTAATCTGGAATCCAAGGCCACCGCCCTGCCCTGCCAAGGCGACAATTCGCTCATGCGCCCTTTCCTGGCGCGACTCGGGTTCCGCCCCACTCAGGCTCAGAATCGGGTGTTGCGGGAGATCCGCGAAGACATGGGCGGCACCGTGCCCATGCGCCGACTGCTCCAGGGCGACGTGGGCTCGGGCAAGACGCTAGTGGCGGCCGCGGCGGCACTGATGGCGCTCGAGAGCGGATATTCGGCCGTGGTGATGGCCCCCACCGAAATCCTGGCCCAGCAGCTTCACGCCAACTTCCGGCGATGGCTCGAACCGCTGCAAATTCCCGTTCATCTTTGGACCGCCAGCGTGAAGTCGCGCTCCGAACCCGGCTTGAACCTCGGTCTCAGCGACGTAGGCCTCACCGTGGGCACCCACGCCCTCATCGAATCGAGCTTCCTGCCCGAGCGGCTGGGCTTGGTGATTATCGACGAACAGCACCGCTTCGGCGTGGCCCAGCGGGAGCGGCTCCTGCGCAAGGGTCGCTATCCCCACCTGCTGGTGATGACCGCCACGCCCATTCCCCGCACCCTCGGGCTGACCTTGTACGGCGACCTCGACATCAGCGTGCTCGATGAGAAGCCCCCGGGCCGCGGCAAGATCCGGACGCACCTGCGGACGCCCGACGCGCTGCCCAAGGTCTGGGCCTTCATTCGCCGGGAACTCGAGCTCGGGCATCAGGCGTACATCGTGTATCCCCGCATCCTCGACAACGGCGAGGAGGACGCCAAATCCGTTGAAACGGAGTATCCGCGCATTTGCAAAGCCCTCGAGCCCTATGCCGTCGGCAAGCTTCACGGCCGGATGCCGCCCGAAGAAAAAGAGCGGATCCTTGGGGAGTTCCGCGCCGGCCGAGTCAAAACCCTGGTGGCTACCTCGGTCATTGAGGTGGGCATCGACGTGCCGCAGGCCACGCTCATGCTCATCGAGAACGCCCAGCAATTCGGGCTCGCCCAGTTGCACCAATTGCGCGGGCGGATCGGCCGTGGGGCTGCCGAGAGCCATTGTATCTTAATGAGCGGCAAGGCATCGGCATCCTCGGCCGCGTTGGTCAGCCCCTCCGCTCCGCTCCCACCGGATCCCCGGCTCAAGGCCTTCTCCGAGACGGACGACGGATTCGAATTGGCCGAACTGGATTTTAAGCTACGGGGCGTCGGCGAATTGACCGGCTTAGCCCAAAGCGGCTCTGATCATCTGCGCTTTGGCAGCCTGATCGAAGATCGACCGCTGGTGGAGTTCGCCCGGCAGTTGGTGCGCCGCCATTTACGAAGGCCGCCGACCGGACATTCTGCGACGAACCCCAGCAATAATGGCCGATAGCCTTTAAACCGATGGAGGCCTCCCGCTCACAACGCATTGAGGAGGATTCTTTCGGCCCCCTCTCGCGACTCCGACCATCCGTTAGCAGGGCCCTTAGCATCTTCCAACCCGCCCGCAGCCAATCAGGAGATCCTCGCCACAAAATGACCGAAGCCATGGCCGCTAATCTAGCTCGGGAGAACTTCCTGAAACGGACCGACTCGACCGACGAGGTCCTGTGGATAATTCTAAATGATCGCAAAAGAGTCGGGATGGCTAACTCCGTTCCAGAAGCCTTTCGCTATTCCGGACCGATTCAATTGGATCGATCGCGCTTCCAACTGCATCGTTTCCACTAAGCAGCATAACTCTACCGACGGTTCACCTGCCTGACACGCTTTCGACACACTCAACCCCTGACATTACT
>CAINWP010000142.1 GCA_903854475.1 uncultured Verrucomicrobiota bacterium | reverse complement strand
CTAGGGACAGGCTCACTCTGCTCGGACGACCGGGCCGCTTGGGCCAGAGCCAGGCTGCTGGTGGTAGTTCGGAGCCTGGCTCGGACAAAGCGACCCAACCCTTGGCACCGAGGCTCCTGCGGCTTAACCTCAACCTATGGTTCACGCGTCCGATCCGCTGATCGCCTCTGTCCGCAAGCCGATGCCTCCGGCGCAGTTCGATGCCCTTTCCCGGGAGATCCTGGAGCTGAAGCGCCGGCACAACGCCGTGATTCTGGCCCACAACTATCAGGTGCCGGAGATCCAGGACGTGGCCGACTTCGTAGGTGATTCCCTGGGGTTGTCCCAGCAGGCGGCCAAGACCTCGGCCGATGTCATTGTCTTCTGCGGGGTGCACTTCATGGCGGAGACGGCCAAGATCCTGAATCCCACCAAGCGGGTCATTCTCCCGGATCGCGATGCCGGTTGTTCCCTCGAAGAGAGTTGCCCGGCTGCAAAATTGCGGGAACTCCAGGCGACGAATCCCGATTTCTACACCATCGCTTATATTAACTGCTCGGCCGAGGTGAAGGCCTTGAGCGACTGCATCGTGACCAGCGGCAATGCGGTCAAAATTGTCGAGCACGCACCGAAAGATCGGCCATTGCTGTTCGTGCCCGACGAGAACCTCGGAGCTTGGGTGATGGAACAGACGGGGCGACCGATGACCCTCTGGAAGGGCAATTGCTATGTTCATGTCGAGTGGACCCATCAGGCCATCACCCGGATTCGTCAGCAGTTTCCCGGGGCTCCGGTCGTGGCCCACCCCGAGTGCACGCGATCGGTGCGAATGCTGGCCGACGAAGTCTGCTCCACCGAGAAGATGATCACCTGGTGCCGGAAGACCCCGGCCAAGGACATCATCATCGCCACCGAGGCGGGCATGTTGCACCGCCTGCAAAAGGAGTGCCCCGACAAGCATTTCATCCCGGCCCCAACGGAGCGTTGTGCCTGCAACGAGTGTCATTTCATGAAGATGAACACCCTCGAGAAGCTCCGGGATTGCATGACCACCTTGGAGCCCCAAGTCATCTTGCCGCCCGACATCATCGAGCGCGCCCGCAAGCCCATCGAGCGGATGCTGGAGATCAGCGCCTTACCCATAGAAAACGCGGGCTGAGACCAGATGCGACCCCGGAGTCAGAGCGGTTGGCCCACGTGCAGGCCGTGGCGGAGGCAGTAGGCGCCGTTGGTCACGTACTTGTCGGCCCAGTGCTTTAGGCCGGCGCGTTCTTCCGAGGTGAGCGGGCGGACGACCTTGGCGGGAGCTCCCAAGACCATGGAACCGGCCGGGATCCGGGAACCTGGGGTGACCAACGCGTTGGCCCCGATGAGGCATTCCTCGCCGATGACTGATCCGTCCAGGACCGTGGCCCCCATGCCGATCAGACAGCGGTCGCCAATGGTGCAGGCGTGGACATTGGCAGAGTGGCCGACCGTGACATAGTCGCCGAGGATGCACGGATGGTCGTCGGAGAGGTGCAAGACGGCGTTGTCCTGAACGTTGGTGCCGCGGCCAATTTCAATGCGGTTGATGTCCCCGCGCAGCACGGCCCCATACCAGACGCTGGATTCGTCGCCGATGGAGACATCACCCACCACCACTGCGGTCTTGGCTAAGTAGACATCGCGCCCCAGCACGGGGCTTTTGCGGAGATGGCGGTCGAGTTGCGCGATCAGGGTTTCCATGGGGGCTTTGGGGTTACAGAGATCGAAGATCAGAGAATGGCCGCAGAAGCCTCCTGGGCCCGGTGGAGGCGGGTGTAGAGTCCGTCGACAGCCAGGAGCTCCAAGTGGGTGCCGCGTTCCACGATGCGGCCGTCTTTGAGCACCACGATGAGATCCGCATCGCGGATCGTGCCCAACCGGTGGGCGATCACAAAGCTGGTCCGGTTGCTCATCAACCGCTTGAGTGCCTCCTGAATGAGCCGCTCGGTGGCCGTATCGACGCTGGCTGTGGCCTCATCGAGGATGAGGATGGGAGCATCCTTCAGCAGGGCTCGCGCGATACTAATGCGCTGTTTTTCGCCCACGCTCAGGCGAATACCCCGCTCGCCCACCCGAGTGTCGAACCCGTCGGGCAAGCGTCGGATGAACTCGGCGGCGTTGGCCGTCTCGGCCGCCGCAATCAATTCGGTTTCGGTCGCATCGAGGCGACCATAGAGAATATTTTCGCGGATTGTGCCGTTGAAGAGGAAGGGCTCTTGGCTCACCACCGCGATTTGGGAACGCAGGTGGACCAGCGGGATGGATTCCAGTGGTTGACCGTCGACCGTGATCCGGCCTCTGGCGATTGGATAGAAGCGCGGCAGCAGGTTTACCAAAGTCGATTTGCCCGCACCGGTGGGCCCTACCAGGGCAATTGTCTGGCCGGCGTGCACTTGCAGATCGATGTCGTTCAGCGCATCCGGGCGTCCTTCGTAGGCGGCCGAAACACCTTCGAAAGAGACCTCTCCCCGGAGGCGGGTCGGGGACGTGCTGGTTGGATTAGAGGGGTTGGGGTTGGAGCGAGTTGGATTGGAAGGGGCCGTGGCGGCCTCCGCTGGGGCATCCAGAATATCAAAGACGCGTTCACCGGCTGCCCGGGCCGATTGGGACATTTGGTTCAGTTGATGCAGCACATTCAGCGGGGCATAAAACATTCCGAGAAAGAGCAAGAACTCCACAAGGGCGCCCGGGGTCATGGAACCCTCGATGACCTTGTGCCCGCCCAGCCATAACACCAGCACTGTGCCCAGAGCCGAGGCGAACTGCATGGCCGGGTTGTAGCCCGCCCAGGCCTTCATCACGGTCAGCGTTCCTTTGCGCAGCGCATCGGCTCGTTGGGCGAAGCGTGAGTCCTCGTGAGCCTCTCGGCCGAAGAGTTTGATTTGCCGAATGCCTTGAAGGTTGTCCATCAAGAGGGCGTTCATAGCGCTGCTGGCCTGACTGCGGGCCCGGTAGCGGGAGGCGGCGGTCCGGGTGTACCAGACACCACCGGCCACCAGCAGCGGCACGGGAATGAGGGCGACCGCGGCGAGAGCAGGATCGTTAAGGAAGAGCAGTGTCGCCACGCCCAGTACGCCCAAGACAGCCACAACGCCTTGTTCGGTGCCATCGATGAGCAATCGTTCCATGGCCCCGACATCCTCGATGACTCGGGTCATCAGGTCACCGGTAGCCCGGTGGTCGAACCAGCTGGGGGCGAGTTGCTGCAGCCGGCCATAGACCTGGCAGCGGATGTCGAAGATGACGTTCTGTTCGAAGCGGTTGTTGAGTCGGATTCGCAGCGAGTTGAAGGCGTCTCTGAGTGCGAAGGCCGCCAGGAGTCCGAGGATGGCGCCACCCAATTGTTCTTTCCGCCCACCCCCAATCACATCGTCCATCACGAAGCGGGTCAGCTTGGGATAGGCGAAGGTCGCCAGTTGCCCCAAGAGGGCGCAGACGATGGTGCCCGAGGCCAGCAGCGGATAAGGCCGCAGGTAGCCGGAGACGCGACGGATGATTTCCCCCGTGGTGCGGGGACGGACGGCAAAGGCTCCCTTTGCGTCGCCGTGGACATGGGCGAGGTATTGCACAATGACTGGATGCGGACGGTCTGGCGTGAGGGCTCTAAAACTCTGTCGGTTCAGGGGCAGGCCCAATGGGCTTCCCAGGAATCGGCCTCCCATCGGAACCGGGCGCGCTCATGATGTTCGGGCTTCAACTGCAGCCAGTCCAGTTCATGAACGGTGGTTACCAGCACGGCGAATTGCTCCACGGGATGGTCTCCGAAGGGGATTTCCCACGGAGCTAGAATCCGTTCTCCAGGACGCGGCACTGTAGCATACAGGCGTCGGCTGCTGTGGGGCAGTTTTTCCCAATACAAGCGCGTCACCGAGTTGTAGACATGCACGCGGGTTTCTCCGCGGGCCCGCAACTGAATGCGCGAGACCGGGTCGTAGAAACACCAGGTGGCCGCGGGTTGAATCCGCACACCGGCGACCTTGTGGGTCCGGCTGTCCGAGAAACAAACCAGCCTCCGCTCATGGAGATCGACTCCCCGCAGGACCACGATCCGCGCATCCGGATGATCCGGACCGGCGGTCGCCAAAGTTGGCGTCCGCCACGGATGGGACAGATCCGAAGTGGCTTGGCTCAGGCGGCTCCAAATGTCGCCGAGCAGGGATTCCAGAGACAGGGGATGCGCTTCGGAGGGCCTCATGGACGGAGACATTATTTCAGGAGTGCGTGGGTCTCCAGTCTAGGAATGACTGAGTTGGATCAAGGATGCCCGGGGTCAGGCGGTTTCGAAGAGTCTCATTACCCCGGTTCATCCTTCTGGTTTTCCCGGCAAAATCCCGTTTTCGCCCCCGTGCCTTTGGTTCAAGCTTTAGAGCGTGTCTGCGACGATTCCCAAGACCATGCGGGCGGTGGTGTATCGTGGTGTGAATGATTTGCGGATCGAGGAGGTTCCGGTGCCTCGGATTGGCTCCAGCGAAATCCTCGTGCGGGTCGGCGTGTGCGGCGTGTGTCCCACCGACATCAAGAAAGTCCACCACGGAACCCAGACACCGCCGAGGATTTACGGCCATGAAACGGCCGGAACCATCGTCAAGGTGGGTGCACGGGTTCAAGGGTGGTCGGTCGGTGACCGCGTCGGGCTTCACCACCATGTGCCGTGTCTGGACTGCCACTTCTGCCGGCACCGGGCCTTTGCCCAATGTGAAACCTACAAGCGCACGGGCATCACGGCGGGCTTCGAGCCGGCCGGTGGCGGCTATGCTGAATTCGTTCGGGTCATGGATTTCTGCCTGCCCGGGGTGGTGAAGATTCCGGCCAAGAACAGCTTGGAAGAAGGGGCCATGCTTGAGCCTGTGAATACGGTGCTCAAAGGCATCCGCGGTCTTCCTCTCCTCAAGGGTGATACCGTCTGGGTGGCCGGCGCGGGCCCGATCGGGTTACTCTTCATTGGAATGCTCTCCGAGCTGGGGATGCGTGTGGTGGCGACCGACCTCATGGAATCCCGCCGTCACTTGGCCCGACGTTGGGGGGCTTGGAAGGCCTTGGATGGGGCGGATACGAACCTGGTGGATGCGCTGCGCGCACTGACCCGTGGTCGCGGGTTGGATGCCGCCGTCGTTTGTGTGCCGGTGGATGCCGTGGTGGCCCAGGCTCAGGCCGCATTGCGGGGCGGGGGAGCGACCCTGCTTTTTGCCCACACCTTGCGCGGCAAAATGGCACCCGTAGACCTCGGGGTGCTTTGCGTGGATGAAAAAGGATTGATGGGCAGTTATTCCTCGGACTTCACCCTGCAAAAAGAAGTCGCCCGATGGGTGTTTTCCCGACGCTTGGATGTTCGAAAGCTCATCACCCATCGCTTTCCGCTCGAGGAAACCGCGGCCGCGGTGGCGTTGGCGGCCCGTCCCAGCGAGGATTCCCTCAAGATCTTGGTCGAGAGTGGTTTGGCCCAAAAACCGGTCAGATCGGCCCGGTGACAATGACAACGCCGGCGCACAGTGCGTGCACGCCGGCGTGATCAGATGTGATCGGATGGAAACCCGGCCGGTCCGCGAAGACCGGAGGGTGCGGTGTTCAGGCGGTGAGCTTCTCGAACCGGGCCTCGATGAACTCCCAGTTGAGCACCTTCGAGAGGGCCTGCACGTAGTCGGCGCGGCGATTCTGGTGCTTCAGGTAGTAGGCATGCTCCCACAGGTCGATGCCGAAGAGCGGAGCCTCGCCGTTGGACAACGGGCTGTCCTGATTGGCTGTGGTGACCAGCTTCAGGCTCTTGTCCTTGGTGACCACAATCCAGAGCCATCCGCTTCCGAAAACGCCCATGGCGCGCTTGAGGAATTCTTCCTTGGCCTCGTCTTCACTGCTGAAGAGTTCGCCGAAGGCCTTCATCAGCGGTCCACCTTCGGTCAGCGGGGCCGAATCCTTCTTGAGGCACTGCCAGAAGAGGGAGTGGTTATAGTGGCCGCCACCGTGATTGCGGACGGCGGAGCGGATCTTCTCAGGAACGGTGCTTAGGTTCTTGAGCAAATCTTCCACCGAGAGTTTCTGCAGGTCAGGGTAATCCGCCAGGGCTTCGTTGAGCTTGGTGACGTAGGTCTGGTGATGCTTGCCATGGTGGATTTCCATGGTCTTGGCATCGATGTACGGCTCCAGCGCGTCGAAGGCGTATCCCAGCGGAGGCAACTTGTGTGGGCCGGAGGCGGATTGCGCGAAGGTCCGGAACGGAGCCGCAGCCATGGCCAAAGCCAAGGCACCGGCCGACTTGAGTGCGAGACGTCGAGTGATCATGCAACTGAACAGATGTGTTGAACTAAGCGCCAAAGGTTGGTGCCGGTAGGATCGAGGCGCAAGTTTGTGTGTGTATCCTTTGAGTCACAGATGCAGGGAAACCTTCACCAGCCTTGCGCCCGATTCGGTGCCGCTCTTAGGATAGCAATGTATGAGGTTGCTCCGAGCTGGTTCCCTGTCGATGGCCATGATTCTAGGTGGGATCCTGTCCCTGCAGGCAGAGATCACGCCAGAGGACATTCGCCAGTTGCAGACCCGATTTCAACAGGCCGAAGAATCCGAGGAACGGTTGCGGGCCCGGATGCAGAAGATGGAGTCCACCATCGCTGAACTGCGCTCGCAACTCGGAGAGGTTCGATCTGTCGCGGCTTCGGCGGGCAAGGATTCTGTAACCCAAGAGCAACTCAAAAAGGTGCTCGACCAGTTGCGGGATTTGGATCGCCGCCGTCAGGAGGACAACGAAAAGGTTCTGCAACAAATTAAACGACTCGCAGACCTGCCCACAGCGCCGCCTCCAAGCTTCGATGATCCCAAACCGAAAGGTCGCAAGCCATCCGGAGAGCCCAGCTTGGGTGCCGGTGGGTCTGCCAAGGTTGAATCCAAAGTCGAGCCCAAGGCGGACGTCCCTAAGCCGACGTTGCCGGCCGATTACGAATTTTATGAGCACGTTGTCCGTGAGAACCAATCGGTGAGCCAAATCATTAATGAGTACAACAAGGGCTACGGAATGAAGGTGCGCCTGAAGCACGTTCTTGAGGCCAACCCCAAGTTGCGCCCCGAGCGGCTGGTCACGGGACAAAAAGTTCGCATCCCGGTGGTCAAGTAAGCTCAGTCAGGCTTTCTCAGTTTAAGTAGCACGAATCCACCGATGAAACTCATCCGCCGACTGCACTTGTTTCTTGGGGTTTTCTTCACCCCGCTGCTAGTTTTCTTCGTGGCGACGGGTTGGTATCAGACGATCAACCCAGAGCGGCTCAAGACCGCCGGTGATGCCGAGACGTTGCTGCAGAAATTTCGGGTGGTTCACACCGATCAAGTTTATCCGGGTGACAGAGAATTTAGTCGGCCTTCGTCGCCGAAGCTCTTCCAGGGACTCATCGGTGCCATGTCCGCGGCTGTATTGCTCTCGACGGCGCTGGGAGTCTTTCTGGCTTTCAAGACGGTGCGCGGCAAAGGGTGGGTGCTGTTCTGGTTGTTGGCGGGTCTGGCCGTTCCGGTAGGCCTACTTTGGGCGGGACGAAGGGGATGATTATGTTACTGACGCCCCTGCAATGGATTTTGACGGGTGTCGCTGTGGCGGCCCTTGGGGTTGGTGTCTGGTATTGGTTCCGCACTCGCTTGCGCTACGTCATCGGTCAGAGCTCTCTGCGGGTGGTTTTTGGTAAAACCACCGTTCGGCGGGTGCCTTTCGAACAAATCCGGCGCATTCAAAAACCTCGGGGAGGCCTCCCATGGCATAGGACGGAGAATTGGCGCAATGGGTTCTTTGATAGCCACCGGGTTTTGGTCTTGGAGCGAAACACAGGTGTGTTCCCGTGGTTTGTGATCACTCCCTCTCGTCGGTATGAGTTTCGATCCCAATTGAGGGACGCGATGGCTCGTCACGGAGTTCAGACTGAGGACGAAGGCGTCATTGAAGATCTAGAATGATTCTCTAGCAGGTGGGCCCCGGCATCGTTGCCGAACGGCCAGGGGTTCATTAGCGTCGGGCCCGAAATGCGATCATTGCTGATTTCAGGCGGGCGGGTGGTGGATCCGGCCAATGGATTCGACGGTGTGGCCGATGTCCTAGTGACCGATGGGCGGATCGCCCGGGTTGGCCCGTCTCTGCAGGCCCCGGCGGAGGCCCAACGGATTGACGCCACCGGGCAAGTGGTGTGTCCCGGACTCATCGACCTCCATGTTCATTTTCGTGAACCGGGACAGACCTCCAAAGAGACGATCGCCACCGGCGCTCTGGCGGCTGCCCGCGGTGGCTTTACCACGGTGGTTTGCATGCCGAACACGCAGCCGTCGATTGATTCAGCCAGCACCGTCGCCCTCATTCAGGAAAAGGCCCGCACGGCGGTGATTCGTATCGAGGTCTCCGGTGCGATGAGCAAGGGCATTCAGGGCGAAGAATTGGCGTCGATTGGTTCGTTGGCCAAGGCTGGCGTGGTGGCATTGACCGATGACGGCCATTGTATTCAGAACAACGACCTGATGCGCAGAGCCCTGGAGTACGCCCGTCAGTTCGGACTACCCGTGATGGACCACTGCCAAGACTACGGGATGGTCATGAATGGCGTGATGAACGAGGGGCTTCAAAGCCTGCGCCTAGGACTTCGCGGATGGCCTGCCGCCGGTGAAGAGCTGATCGTCGCCCGCAACATCCTCTTGGCCGAACAAACTGGAACACCAGTGCACTGTCAGCACATGAGTGCGGCGGGCAGCGTTCGGCTGATTCGCGAAGCCAAGAAGCGGGGGGTGCCGATTTCTGGAGAGGCCTGTCCGCATCATTTTACGCTCACCGATTCGACCATCGCTGGCAGTGCAGAGTTTTGGTCCGGAGATGGCGAGGAATTGGCTCGGCGTGTCTTTCAGGGCCACCCGCTGCCTACTTGGCCCATTTACCACACCCACTTTAAGATGAATCCGCCGTTGCGCACTGCGGCGGATCGGGAGGCGATTCTCGAGGGGTTGGTTGATGGAACCTTGGAGATTATTGCCAGCGACCACGCCCCGCACACCGAGTCGGAGAAGGAGGTCGAATTTGACGACGCGCCCTTCGGGATCGTGGGTTTGGAACTCGAGCTGCCCCTTTCTCTCATGCAGCTTTACCATACCGGGCGGCTTTCGCTTTCCGGGGTACTCGAGAAACTCACGGTTAATCCGGCGCGTTTCCTTAAACTGTCCGAGGGTCGAGGGACGCTTTCGGTGGGGGCCTGGGGCGACATCACCTTGTTTGATCCGGAAGCTTCCTGGGTTTGTGACCGCCGCGACACAGAGAGTCTAAGTCAGAACAATCCCTTCCACGGATGGCCCATGAAAGGGCGCGTGACGGGGACTTTCGTCGGTGGGCAGCGCGTATTTTCTTTAAGTAGGTGAACTGGCGACTCCGCAAGACAAGGCCTTCGCTCGCTGAGGAGTTTCTGGGGAAGTAGAACTGCGGGTTGCGCGCGAGGGGGCGGCTCCGAGGCTTGGTTTGGGCAGTCCCGCTACTGCCTGATGGAGTCGCCCCGGGTGTTTTTTGGTAATTGGGTTTTGGGCTGGATCGGGGTATTGTAGATGCAACAGTGTTGAATTATGATGCTCGGACGGATTTGGATGTTCCTAATGGCGTTGACGGTGCTCCTTTCCCTCCGGGTCGGGGCGGTGGATCCGCAGCCAGCACCTCCAGCGATTCGGCTCTCGCCGGGATTGGCGGAGGCACCTTTAGCTAAGCGCCTCGAGACCGTGAGTGCGGGTGTGGTCGCTCCATGGCGTGAGTATTCTATCGGGGATCCGACTTCTGAGGAGCAGATGTATCTCGAATACATCAACCGAGCCCGCGCCTTGCCCTGGGAGGAAGGGTACTTGCTGGCGATAAGCTCCGATTCAGAGATTCAGTTCACCTATCGTTTTTTTGGCGTCGATCTCCAGCGGGTCGTTGATGAAGTCGCGGCGTATCCGCCTCAACCGCCGCTGTCCTTCGAGCCGCGACTCATCAAAATAGCCCGCAGCCACAGCGAGTACATGCTCCAAAATGCCGTCCAAGAGCATGAGGAACGAGATCCGGCGACCGGTGCTATTATTAACACGACGTCCTCCCGTCTGCTGGGAACGGGTTACCCCCTGAGCGCCGGGGGTGAGAGTGTTTATGCCTACGCTAAGTCCCCACTGGAGGGGCACGCCAGTTTCGAGGTCGACTGGGGCTTTGGTGATGGCGGTGTTCAGCGTCCGCCCGGACATCGTAACAGCAACCACGAAGGAGCGTTTCGGGAATTGGGAGTCGGGGTGGTGCATGGAACCCGTTCCCGCGTGACCCCTCCGTTCACCAATATTGTGGGGACCAACGTGGTCATCACTCCGGCGGTGACCAACACCGTGGGTCCCAGCTTGACCAACACCGTGGGTCCCAGCTTGGTGACACTAGATTTCGGAGCCCGTACCGAAACACAACCCCTGGTAACCGGTGTGGTGTATTACGACTTCAATACCAACGGTTTCTACGATGTGGATGAGGGGGTGCCGGGAGTTCGAGTGGAGGGGGAAGCTTCTGGTTGGTTCGCCCTAACCCGAAGTTCCGGGGGCTATGCTATTCCCGCAGCGGAGGGAACCCAGAGGGTTGTTTTTTTGAGCGGTGATCACGAACTTGGAACCCGCGCGGTGACTGTCCTTGCCGGAAAAAATGTGAAGCAAGACTGGGTACTGCCCTACGGCGGGACCCGAGTGCTTGGCCCCACTTCCGCGTCGTCCGTCGGGCTGAACATGTTCCAGGTCGAGCCCGTGTTGGGAGCCTCCGGTTACGAGTGGGCTTCCATGCGCTGGGATGCGTTCACCGGGGTCGAGGGTGGCGAGGATGGAGGCGTGCGCTTTCAGTTCAGTGGCCTAGAGGGTTGGGATCCGGTGAAGCTGGGAACTCCGGCATCCGGGACTCACTCTTTCCAATTGGTTCACACCAATGGGCTGGATCAGATTCTTCAGTTCCAGCCGAGGATTCGCCCGGGCACTGGCGCCGAGATTCGCCTTAAGTCCTTCCTGGGTTACACGACCACCAACCAGATTGCCTCAGTGGACGTTTCTACCAATGGCATCGATTGGACAGCGCTCTTGCAGGAGCGGGGACGCGGAATTTCAGTGCCCCCCAACGGTAGCTATGTGGCCAAGTCTGTTTCGCTGGCCCCCTGGGTTGGGGTGGAACTGGAGGTTCGATTTCGTTTCCTCGTCGAACCCATTGAGGGTGCCCGGTTTTACAGCCAAACTCAGCCGTCCTTTGGATGGTCTCTGGACGATGTTCAATTCATCAACTCGCAGGTGGGTACCGAGCCAGCCAGCCACACTCTGGCAGTGGGCAAGTCCTTTGTCTTTAATGGCGGCACCGGAGAAACCTACGAGCTAAAAGCCCGTCCCCGTTTCGGAGGCCAGGTGTTGCCGTACTCGCCTCCGTTGGTTGTGCGGTTTTCTCCAACGGCCATTGCCTCCGGAACAGTGGTGGTTGAGGGAATCCGCCGGAACGAGTCCGGCCAAATGATTATTGATTTCGCACTCACCTCGGGGGTTGCCCGAGAATGGGCGCTCCAAGGGCGCGCTTCATTGCTGGAAGCATGGCAGTCGGTGTCCGGAGCCGGATTGGTGGACCGCAGCGCCGGGAGGCTGAGTTGGGTGCATACGCCACCGGTTGGCAATTTTTTCTATCGGGTGACTGCGCGCTAAGGGGGGCTCAACTTCGCGCTTTAGACCCTCACAATTTTCCGGTCTAGCCCTTAAGATGGCTGCAAGCCGACCTTATACTGTTCCGGAACGTTTGACGGTTGGGTTGTAAGGGAAGTATCTGCATATTTGGAATTATTGAAACCTCGAGTTTCTTCGGTGACTTTGATCCAATGAATTTGTTGCAACGCGTTTGGCGATCCTCCCTGGGGAAGAAGTACCTGATGGCCTTGACCGGCCTGGCGCTCTTCGGTTTCGTCGTCGGCCATCTGGTAGGTAATCTCCAGGTGTTCGGTAACCCGGAGTTGATCAACTCCTACGCCCACTTCCTGAAGTCCAAACCGGGACTCCTGTGGGGAGCCCGATTGGGGTTGTTGGCCACGGTGACGATCCATGTGGCCGCCGCGCTCACCCTCAGCGCGGCCAACAAGGCAGCGCGTCCGGTTGGCTATGTGGGCGGGTCAGCCTATGGCTCTAGTTGGCGCTCGCGCTACATGCTGGTCAGCGGTCTCGTGATCATGGCCTTCGTCATCTATCATCTGCTGCACTACACTGTGCAGTTGACCCCAGTGAACGGCGTGAAGGGTGGTTTGGATTTCCATTCTCTGACCACCCGTTTGGCCGATGGCACCCAGGTCCAGGATGTGTACGCGATGATGGTTCACGGATTCCAGGTGGGTTGGGTTTCTCTTTTCTACCTGATTGCTCAGGCCTTGCTGTTCGTTCACCTCGGCCATGGGTTGTCCTCGATGTTCCAGTCGCTGGGCTTACGCAACCATGTTTGGGGATCTCGGATCGCCGCCTTTGCCCAAGTGGCCAGTTTCGCGGTCTTTTTGGGATATGCTTCAATCCCGGTGGCGGTGCTGACCGGCATGGGGGGCGACTACGTTAAGAACCTCATGAAAGCGCCGACGACCAACACGGAGACTCTTCGCTGATATGGCCACGCTCAATTCTCAGATTCCCTCCGGCCCTCTGGCTGACAAGTGGGAGAAACACAAGTTCAGCTCCAAGCTGATCAATCCGGCCAACAAGCGGAAATACAAGGTCATCGTGGTCGGAGCCGGATTGGCCGGTTCCAGCGCCTCAGCGACCTTGGCCGAGTTGGGCTACGAGGTGCACAACTTCGTTTTCCACGGTTCCCCCCGTCGGGCCCATTCGGTGGCGGCTCAAGGTGGCATCAACGCGGCCAAGAATTACCAGAACGACGGTGATTCGGTGCATCGCCTGTTCTACGACACCATCAAGGGTGGCGACTACCGTGCCCGAGAGGCCAACGTACACCGTCTGGCTGAGGTTTCGGTGAGCATCATCGACCAGTGTGCTGCGCAGGGTGTCCCGTTTGCTCGTGAGTACGGTGGGTTGCTAGACAACCGGTCCTTCGGCGGTGCACAAGTTTCCCGAACCTTCTACGCCCGCGGCCAAACGGGTCAGCAGCTTCTGCTGGGCGCTTATTCGGCGCTCAACAAGATGATAGCTGCGGGAGGAGTCAAGTCCTACACCCATTCCGAAATGCTCGACCTGGTGGTGGTGGATGGCCACGCCAAGGGCATCATCGTCCGCAACTTGCAGACAGGCGAAATCACCCGGCACAGCGCCGATGCAGTCGTTCTCGCCACCGGTGGGTACGGCAATGTCTACAACCTTTCCACTTACGCCCGCGGTTCCAATGTTACGGCCAGTTGGCGCGCCTACAAGCGGGGTGCCTGTTTCGGGAATCCCTGCTACACGCAAATTCACCCGACGTGCATCCCGGTGTCGGGCGACTATCAGTCCAAGCTGACCCTGATGTCGGAGTCGCTGCGCAACGACGGACGCATTTGGGTCCCGAAGCGCAAGGAAGACTGCAAGAAGAACCCCGCTGAAATTGCTGAGGGCGATCGCGACTACTACCTGGAGCGGATGTACTCGGCCTTTGGCAATCTCGCTCCGCGCGACGTTGCCAGCCGCGCTGCCAAGTCCGTCTGCGACGAAGGTCGGGGTATTGGCGATACGGGGCTGGGTGTTTATCTGGATTTCGGTGACTCCATCCAGCGTTTAGGCGAAAACAAGGTGCGGGAGCGCTACGGCAACCTCTTCGCCATGTACCACGAGATCACCAATGAGGACGCCTACAAGACGCCGATGCGTATCTACCCGGCGGTCCACTACACCATGGGTGGTCTTTGGGTGGACTACAACCTGATGAGCAACATTCCGGGCTTGTTTGTCCTGGGCGAGGCCAACTTCTCCGATCACGGCGCCAACCGCCTTGGGGCCAGCGCCCTGATGCAGGGACTCTCCGACGGTTACTTCGTACTCCCAAGCACCATCACGACCTACTTGGCCAATGTGAAGGCTGGGGGCCGTCCGGCAACCGATCGCGGGGAATTTAAACAGGCTGAGGAAGAAGTTCAAAAATTCACCCGCCAAGTCACTTCGAGCAACGGCAAGCGTACGCCGGATAGTTTCCACAAGCAGCTGGGCAAGATCATGTGGGATTACTGCGGCATGGCGCGCACTGAGACGGGTTTGCAGAAAGCCATCCAACTGATCGGCGACCTCCGCGAGGAATTTCGAACCAACGTGAACGTGCTGGGCGAGCCGAATGGTTGGAATCAGCCGCTGGAAAAGGCCGGTCGTGTGGCTGACTTCATCGAACTGGGTGAGCTCATGTGTCGTGACGCCCTCATGCGCGAGGAGAGTTGCGGCGGACATTTCCGCGAAGAGTACCAATACACGTCCAATGATCCTGAAGTGCAGCAGGGCGTGGTCAACACGGGCGACGTCAAGCGGCGGGACGATCAGTTCGCCTTCGTGGCGGCTTGGGAGTATGCCGGTGCGCCGGATAAAGCACCGATCCTGAACAAAGAGCCGCTCATCTACGAAGAGGTGAAGATGAGCACCCGGAGCTACAAATAACTCGCCACCTGCACAACCCTTTCCCTACTGCCAATGAAAGTTAGCCTGAAAGTCTGGCGCCAGAAGAACGCGAACACCGCGGGCGAATTTAAGACCTACACCTCGCCCGAGCTGAATCCGAACATGTCTTTCCTGGAGATGCTCGACGTGGTGAACGAAGAACTCTCTAACCGGGGCGAAGATCCCATCGCCTTCGACCACGATTGCCGCGAGGGCATTTGTGGCACCTGCTCGTTGGTCATCGATGGCAAGCCCCACGGTCCTCACAAGGGCGTGGCCACGTGCCAGACCTACATGCGCAGCTTCAGCAATGGCGACGAGATTGTCATCGAGCCTTGGCGCGCCAAGGCTTTTCCCATCGTTAAAGATTTGGTGTGTGACCGGAAGTCCTTCGACCGCATCCAGCAAGCCGGAGGATTCATCACTGTCCGCACCGGCAGCGCGCCCGATGCCAACAGCATCCCGGTGCCGAAGGAGAATGCCGATCTGGCAATGGACGCGGCCCAGTGCATTGGCTGCGGAGCCTGTGTGGCCGCCTGCAAGAACGCCAGCGCCATGCTCTTCGTGGCCGCCAAGGTATCCCATTTGGGTTTGATGCCGCAGGGACAGCCAGAGCGTTACAAGCGCGTCAAATCCATGGTGGAACAAATGGATACCGAGGGTTTCGGAGCCTGCACCGTGACGGGAAGCTGCGAGGCGGTTTGCCCGAAAGAAATCTCCCTCGACTTCATCGCCCGGATGAATCGCGATTACGCCGTGGCCCTCATCAAGGGGGAACCCAAGCAGGTGGCTGGCGGTGGGGCGGGTTGACTCTCTAGGACTTTTTTCAGCCCATGGCCGAAGCAGTGTGAAGGCCATCTCCTGGGCTGAAGATTTTCCTCTAAACTTGCAAATCGGAAGTTCCGGCTCGAAGATGTCTCTACCCTAGTTAGAAAATACATGAAGATCTCCCATAAGGTTTCGGTGGATACCCAGCGCAAAGGTTTTACGCTCATTGAACTGTTGGTAGTTATTGCCATCATTGCCATTCTTGCCGGTATGCTTCTGCCCGCACTTGGCAAGGCTAAGTCCAAGGCACAAGGCATCATGTGCATGAACAACGGCAAGCAGCTCATGTTGGGCTGGACCCTATACTCCGGTGATAACTCTGATGCTGTATGTCGCACTGCGGGTCTGGATTCCTTGGTTTCCGTGACGAGCGCGACGCGCAATTACCCACTGAACCAGTGGTGCATGGGCACCATGGATGTGGGCAATGTGGCAACCAATAGTACATTGATTATGCATTCGGCGATGTACGGGTTTGTGAACGCTCTCGGGCCCTACAAGTGCCCGTCAGATCGTCATTCGTGGCAGGGCGGTACCCGCCGTCCTCTTGGTGGTGGTGGTATCTTGACGGTTCGTTCCATGTCGATGAACGCTTGGATGAACCCAATTAATGCTTGGGCCGCCGATAGCAGCAGCGGCGGTTATCAGGGTGCCGGTATCACTAGCTTCCGTCGTCAGTCTCAGATCCAACGCCCGAGCGACACTTGGGTGACCATTGATGAGAACCCGGCTTCCATTAACGACGGATGGTTCGTAGTCGATCCGACTTCCGGAAATTGGGTGGATATTCCGGCGACCTACCACAACGGTGCGGGTGGCCTGTCCTTCGCAGATGGTCACTCTGAGATCAAGCGGTGGCGTGACGGTAACGTCACTAAGAAGGGTGCTACCATCGGAGCAGCTCCGGCCGATCGCGGCATTGACCTCAATTGGATGAAGGAGCGCAGCACATACGCTCGCTGAGGCTCCCGGTTCAAACAATATTTTCAAAGCCCGCCAATTGGCGGGCTTTTTTATTGTGCGCCCGGCAGGGCGCACTTCGGTTTGCCGTGTGGTTTGTGTCACGCCGCGATCGGTTGCTGCACTCCTGGTTGGGCTGGATCCATCAAGGCAGGCTTTGACGTCCGACGCCCGTGACGGTGTGATGAGCGCATGCCGCGACGCCCCGCTGTAGACCGGTTTCTGCATGAGCGAGCCCGATTCGCATCTGGGATCGAACGTGTGGCCGGAGTAGATGAGGCGGGTCGGGGTCCGCTGGCCGGACCGGTGGTTGCGGCCGCGGTCATTTTGCCGCGTGCTTGGGTGTTGGAAGGGATTCCAGATGCGTTTGCCGATTTGAATGATTCCAAGCAATTGACCGAAGCTCAGCGGGATCGGTTCTTCGCCGGACTAACGGGAGATCCAGCCGTTCGTTTCGCCATCGCTGCGGTGGAGCCTTCGGTGATTGATGAAATCAACATCTTGCAAGCCACCCATCGTGCGATGAATCAGGCATTGGCCGATTTGGGGGACGACGTGGATCACGCGTTGGTGGACGGGCGCCCAGTCCGCAGTCTTCGCTGGCCCCAGACAGCCTTGGTGAAAGGAGATTCTCTGAGCTATTCCATCGCTGCCGCCTCGGTGCTGGCCAAGGTGACTCGGGATCGGGTGATGCGGGAGGCGGAGGTGCGGTGGCCCGGTTATGGGTTTGCCAGTCACAAGGGTTATCCCACACCCGAACACCTAGAGGCCGTCGCCCGTCTGGGACCTTGTCCCATCCATCGCCTGAGTTTTGCACCGTTGCGCCGGCCGGAGCCGGAGTTATTCCTGACATGAGCCTTTGGAGCCAATTACGGAAACCCGGCAAGACTGTCGAACCCGGGGCCCACCTCCGCTTGGGGCGGAATGGCGAAGACGCCGCCCGGAGCGAATTGGAGAGGCTGGGGATGAAGATTTTGTGCGCCAACTACCGGCACGGGCGCGGGGAGATCGACCTGATTGCTCGGGACGGGGAAGTGCTGGCTTTTGTGGAGGTGAAGTCGCGGTCGTCGGAAAGTTGGGTGCGTCCGGCCCAAGCAGTCGGGCGGCCGAAGCAGCGCATGCTGTCCGACACGGCGTTGGCTTACCTCAACGAATTAGGCCGGCCTCAAGTCGCCTTCCGCTTCGACATCGTTGAAGTGCTCTTTGCCGGGGCCGAGGTCCGCGAAGTGCGGCACATCCCCAATGCCTTCCCGTTGGCCGAAGGGCGGATGTACCGCTAAAAGCCCTTCGGTTCAGTGGACCGGAGCGGTGGATCCCGAATCAAGACGCAGGGAGGCCTCTCGCTCCACCAAGGTCGGGTGCGAGTAGTAGAACCCGCTGAACCACGGATGGGGCGTTAGGTTGGACAAGTTTTTTTCGTGTAGCTTGCGCAAGGCTCCGATGAGCGAAGCACTTTCACCCATTGCGTTCCGGGCGTAGGTATCTGCCTCGAATTCGTGCAGTCGTGACCGACGCGTTCCCAAGGGTGTCAGCCAGAAGGTGACCGCACCCCCCAGCAATCCGGCCAAGAGCAGTACCGGGGCGGTCCCGGCCGATCCTTTGAAACCAAAGGCTTCGAGGAACACCGACTGGCGAGCCAACCAGCCCAGCAATGCGAAGCTCACGAGCGATGAAACGCCGGCCCAAATGAGCATCTTGGGAATATGACCGCGCCGGTAATGGCCGATTTCGTGGGCCAGCACCGCTTCGAGTTCCACCTCGGTCAACTGGGTGATCAACGTGTCGTAGAGCACGATTTTCCGAAATCGCCCAAAGCCTGTGAAGTACGCGTTGGAGTGGGCCGAGCGTCGACTGCCATCGGCCACCTGAATGGTCTTGGCGGAGAATCCGGTGCGTTCGCCCAGCTTTAGGAGGCGGTCCCGCAGCGAACCTTCTGGCAGAGGGGTGAATTTATTGAACAAGGGTAGGATGAGAATGGGGGCCAGAACCATCATCACCGCCTGAAAAGCCATGAGGAGGACCCACGCCCAGAGCCACCATTGGTCTCCGATCCAATCAGTGAGTTTGAGGATTCCAGCGATCAGAGGTAGTCCCAAAGCCGTGCTGAGGGCCAGCATCTTGAGGTGGTCGGTGATCCAGATCTTGAGGGTGCTCTTGTTGAACCCAAAGCGTTCTTCGAGCCGAAATTGGGACCACCATTCTAGAGGAAGGTCCGGCAAGCCCATCACGAGCGAAACCACCAAGAGCCAGCCGGCGGTGGCCAGCACGCCTGAACCGACCCAACCAGCCCAGAAGCTCAAGCTCCAGTGTAGGAATCCGCTGCTCAAAAAGAGGATCTTCATGGCCAAGCCCCACAGTTCCTCGATCTGGCCGAAGCGGGATTTGGCGAGTGTGTAGTCTACGGAGCGGCGGTAGGTCGCCTCATCCATGATATCCCGGACCGCCTCGGGCGGTTGGTGAGCATGGGTCTGGACGTGGTTGCGGTTCAATCGGTCCAGAAACCATTGGCCTAGCCAGCGCAACACCAGCAACGACAGGGATAAAAGGAGGATGAATGAAGGAGTCATTGAAAGCGTCTTTAATCAGCCAAGCATCAGAAGGCCTTCCCGACAACGCGGGAAAACTTCGTTGGTGGATTGTACGTGTTCGTACGATTGTGGTAAGAAGAGAAAATCGTCGATGAAGATTCTGATTGTTATCCTGTTGGTAGGAGCCCTGGGAGCCGGGGGGTGGTTTTACACCCAGAGGCAGCGGGCCGGGTCAGTACCTCAGGTCAGTACCAAGGTGGACACCGCGGTCATTGAGACTCGCAACATCAAGTTTGCCATTAACGCCGCGGGCGACATCACACCGGCCGAGCAGGTGAGTGTGCGGCCGGAGGTCAACGGCAAGATCGAAGTGCTGCCAGTCGATGTGGGTGACCGGGTCAAATCGGGCCAATTACTCTTTAAGCTGGATGACCGCGAATTGCAGACCCAGAGGCAGCAGGAAGACAAGAATGTGGAGCGCTCCCGCTTACAACTGGGACAGGCGGAACGGGACTACAAGCGGGCGCAGCAGCTCTTTGAAGGCAAACTCATCTCCCAGGAGCTCTTCGAAGACAGCCGCACTAAGTTTGATTTGGCCAAGAACGAGTTGGCCTTGAGGGAGAAGTCCCTGGAACTCATCGTCGAACGTCTGCGAAAAACCGAGGTGATGGCCCCGTTCGATTCCACGATTCTCACCCGGCCCATCTCTGTAGGGCAGGCCGTTTCTGGATCGGGCGGTTTCAATGCGGGCACCGAAGTGCTCACCATCGCCAATCTCAATGACCTTATTGTCAATGCGCACATCAATCAGGCGGATGTGACTCGGCTCCACGTGGACCAGCAAGTGGAGGTCAGCGTGGAGGCGGTTTCCGGCCTTAAGGTAGTCGGCAAGGTCGAGCGCATCGCTCCTCAATCGACCCTGAAGAATAATATTCGGGGCTTTGCAGCGCGCATCCTGCTGAAGGATGTCGATAGCCAGATTCGGCCGGGCATGAGTGCCAACATTTCCATACCGGTTGCCAGTGCCGACAATGTGGTGGCTACACCTCTGGCCGCGGTGTTTACGGAAACCAATCCGGCGACCCGTGAAATCGAGCGCCACATCTGGGTTCGCAAGGAGGAGACCTGGGAACGGCGCCCCATCAAGATCGGTGTCAGTGATTACTTTTTCGCGGAGGTCACCTCGGGGCTTCAGGCGGGCGAGGTGGTGTCTTTGGAAGATCGTGCCAAGGAGATGGGAATGGGCAGTGCCACCAACAGTGTCAAGGTAGCCACAAAGGCGACCGCGGCCCAACGCTGAGACTGAACCTGAACATGGCGCTGCTCGAACTTCGCAACGTCTCCAAGATCTACCATCTCGGTGGGGAGGAGATCCGAGCTCTGGACGACGTATCCCTCGATCTGGATCAGGGAGAATTTGTATCCATCATCGGTCCTTCCGGCAGCGGTAAGTCCACCTTGATGCATATTTTGGGCTGTTTGGATTCGCCGACCTTGGGTAATGTGGTTTTGGCAGGCACCGATATTGCCCATGCTTCGGCCCGGGAACTGGCCCGGGTGCGTAATCGCACCATCGGCTTCGTGTTCCAGTTCTTCAACCTGCTGCCCAAACTCAACGTGCTGCAGAATGTTGAATTGCCGATGATCTATGCGGGCATCGGAAGTCGTGAGCGGCGGCAACGCGCTGAGAAGGCTCTTGAAATGGTGGAATTAAGCCACCGCCTCAAGAATCGCCCGAATCAGCTTTCCGGCGGTCAGCAACAGCGCGTGGCCATTGCCCGGGCTCTGGTCAACAATCCCAAGATTATCTTAGCCGACGAGCCGACCGGCAACCTTGATACCCACACGGGCGAGTTGATTTTGGCTCTGTTTCGGCGTTTGGCGGCCGAGGGGCGCACCGTGATCTTGGTAACTCACAATCCGGAGATCGCAGCGGTAACCCCACGGCGCATCGAAATTCGCAACGGTAAGATCGCTCACCAGGTTGATTCAAAGTTGGCAGGGCTGGACAAGGTTTCCAAAGTGCTCACCGAAGGGCAGGCTTCATGAGTCTGGAACTACCGCGCGTTTCGTCAGCAGAGCTATCGTTGCAAGATCTTCCTGTTGGTAAGACGAGCTTGGGCAATGCTGTGGTGGTCGGTTTAAAGGAGATCTGGGCGCACAAGTTCCGCAGTGCCCTAACCATGTTAGGGATTGTGCTAGGGGTGTCCTCGCTCGTGGCGATGAGTGCGATGGTTCAAGGCATGGAGAATGGTCAGCGTGAAGCGTTGCTGGCCATTGGTGGTCTACAGAAGGTGCGCATGGAGGCCCAGCGCGTACCGGTCGAGCAGCGGCATCTCAGGGACATGGCTCGCGGAATGACCTTGGCAGATGTCGAGGCTCTTAAGGCCGGTGTTCCTGACATCGAAATCATCGCCCCCGAGATGCGACTTGATTTGGATCCGACGCTGCAGGCCAACGGCAAGTTTCATCGAACCTTCATGACCGGAGGGGTTGTGCCGGAGAAGGTGAAGATCATGGAGCACGAAGTGGAGCATGGTCGGATGTTTAATGACATTGACGCATCGGAGGCTCGGCCGGTGTGTGTCATTGGCACAGGCATCCGGGATGAACTCTTCGGTAGGCCCGAAGAAGCGGGCTCCGAGGTGATCCCTTTGGGGCGCACCATGACCATCAACGGTCAGCCCTTCACCATCATCGGAATGTTTAAGCACTACGAGGGTGAGCAGGACCGCAAGCAGCGCTTAGAGCGAGAGGTTGAGCGTCAGAGGCTTAGATCCGAGGGCAAAGCTCCGCCCAAGGGACCGGTGCGTGGGCAAGGGCGCAGCGGCAACTTTGCTTTTTGGATTAAGAACAACACCGTTTACATGCCCCTCAACACGATGTGGCATCGGTTCCAGTCCGGCCTTTCCAATGCCCCAGCTGAGCCCCGTCTGAGTAATATAGAATTGAAAGTCCGCGATTTCTCGCAGATCGAGCAAACGCTGACTAAAATTCGGAACATCATGATGGTGAACCATCGCGGCATCGAGGACTTTGCCTTCCGGACCTTTGAGGATTGGAGCGCCGACATCGACCGTTTCGTCAAGAATGCCCGAATGAGTGGTGGGCTTATTGCCGGCATCAGCCTGTTTGTCGGTGGCATCGGCATCATGAACATCATGCTGGCGAGCATCTCTGAGCGCATCCGGGAGATTGGCATCCGCAAGGCCGTCGGGGCAGGGGGGCTTGATATCTTCGTTCAGATCCTTGTAGAGAGCACGGTCATCGCTGTGGTGGGCGGGATTCTTGGGTTGGCGTTTTCCCGATTCGTGGTGCTGGGTATCTCCTGGGTGGCACCCACCGGCAATGATCCGGTGATCACCAGCGGTGCCATGGCGTTGTCCTTCGGGTTTGCTGTGGTTGTTGGTCTCTTGGCTGGCATATTCCCGGCCGTGAAAGCGGCTCGGATGGATGTCATTCAGTCTCTTCGTTACGACTGATGAACCTTTTCAATGCGATCCTAATTGGTCTCAAAGAAGTTTGGGCCCATAAGTTCCGATCCTTGCTCACTCTGTTTGGGGTTGTGCTGGGAGTCGCCTCGTTGGTCGGCATGAGTGCCATCATCAAGGGCATGGAGAACGGCATGAGGGAATCGATGATTGCCATGGGTGGGGCGGACAAGGTGCTCCTCCAGAGGCAGGCGGTTCCGGCCTACCAAGAGCATCTGGCCGACCAGGCGCCTGGCAGGACCTTGGTAGACGTAATTGCCCTAAAACAGGGTGCCCCGTTATTGCGGGTGATTTCACCAGAAATGGCCGTGCCGGACGCCATGGTTTCCCGCGGAGACAAACGAGCTAGCCCTGAGGAATGCGTGGGAGTTTGGCCGGAAGTATTGGAGATGAATCTCCACACCGTGGAGCATGGCCGGTTCTTCAATGCGTTGGACGAAGAGAAAGCGCATGCGGTTTGTGTCATTGGAACTGGGATACGAGACTCCCTATTTGGCGATCCGGATGAAGTGGGGCGCGAGATCATTCCGCTCGGCGAAACGATCCAGATCAATGGACAACCCTTCGTCATCGTTGGGATGTTCACACAGTATGCCAGCGAGCAAGACCTGAAGGCTCGTGCCCTGCGCAAGCAAGCCAACGCATTCACAAATAAGGTTGAGACCAAGAAATCCCGAGGGTGGGGCAGGAAGGGTGGTTGGGCCTTTTGGCGCAAGAACAACACCCTGTACATCCCACTCAACACGGCTTGGGTGCGGTTCCGGATGGCGGGGGATCTGGACGGCATTCCTGACCCTCGGCTCAGCGACATTGATCTTAAAGTGAAGTCCATGGAACAGATGGAGTTGGCTCTTCAACAGGCCAAAAATGTGCTTTTGGTCACCCATCGAGGCATTGAAGATTTCACGTTTCAGACCCAAGAGAGTCAGGTTGAAAACATCAACAAGCAGATCAAGAATGCCCGACTCAGCGGGGGAATTATCGCTGGAATTAGTCTTTTGGTGGGAGGTATTGGCATCATGAATATTATGTTGGCCAGCATCAACGAGCGGGTCCGTGAGATTGGTACCTGCAAGGCATTGGGAGCCACCGGGGTCGATGTTTTTGTTCAGATCATCGTTGAGAGCGTGGTGCTATCGCTTTTGGGCGCGATTGCGGGTCTAGCAGCATCGCTGTTGATCGTGGATTTGCTGTCCTTTATCGCGCCGACAGGAAACACCCCGATTATCACCTGGGAAGCCCAAGCCATCGCTGTTGCCTTCAGTGGATCCGTCGGTGTTTTTGCAGGCTTCCTGCCGGCCATCAAGGCGGCCCGCCTTGAGCCGATACAAGCCCTTCGCTACGAATAGACCTTGATTATCCCGGTAGGCGTGGCCGATGCGCATCGAACGCGTGAACTTCGCACATCAACCGTTCCCCGGCCTCCACCCCTCTAGTTGGGATTGAGAGTTCGACCATCCGGAGGGCTGATTCCGTATGATTCTCTAGGCTCCCCAATACTTGGCACTGTACTGGATTTGTTGACCTGTCGTGTCCGGGTTGAAGAGCCTGGTTGGTTGACTCATTTGGGGTAAGGCCTCCGCAGCGAAAGCTGCGGAGGCCTTTTTCTTCCATCTACCTCACCATTTTGCACATGGTGACAGGTTCATTGTTGTTGACTGGAGAAAGCGGTTGGCTAGGTTCAGGTTATGCGAAGGGCGCGAATCAAGGAGGCAGGGGCGGTTTATCACTGCGTTTCTCGGACCGTCGGGGGGCAGTTCTTGCTCGATGACCTCGCTAAACAACGCCTGGTCGATCTGCTCTTCCCTCTAGCTCAGTTCTGTGGCGTGGAAATCATCACCTACTGCATGATGTCTAACCACTTCCACTTGCTCATACGAATACCGCCCGCTGATACCTGCATTCCAGACTCTGTCCTCCTCCAACGGGCCGAACTCTTCTACGGCAAACAGGCTCTCCTTCCTTCTCTAGCTAGGGCCGATCTCCAACGCTCAGGCTCCATTAGCTCTCACATCCGCCACTCCCTCTCCAGACGCATGGGCGATGTCTCCGCGTTCATGAAGGAGTTTAAACAACGCTTCAGCCGCTGGTTCAATCGCCACTCCAGCCGCTTCGGTACGCTCTGGGCAGAACGCTTCTCCAGCACTCTCATCGAGGATTCCACCACCGCGCTCCAAACAGTCGCTTCCTATATCGACCTCAACCCCGTCCGCGCTGGCTTAGTCTCCGATCCGAAGGACTACCGATTCTGCGGCTATTCAGCCGCTCTAACCGGAAATCTAGTGGTTCGCAGTGGCCTGATGAGCTTCCTGTCAGGCAGGTCTTGGGGCGCCGCTGCCGCAGAATACCGCCTGAATCTCTTCACCACCGCTGGGGTCGCTGGCCACAGCGATAAGCAGGTCATCAATAGGGACGCCATCCGCGCCGAATTAGCCCGCGGGGGACGCTTGAGCCTCCCAGAAATCCTCCGTCTCCGGGTTCGTCACCTCTCAGCCGGCGTCGCCATCGGCTCAAGGGACTTCGTTAATCAGATCTTCGCACACCACCGCTCCCACTTCGGCCCCAAACGCCTCGAGGGTGCTCGGCCCATCCGTGGAGTCCCTCTGCCTCACCTCAAAACCCTCCGCGACCTCCGTGTCAATGCCATCGGGTGAATGGAATTTGGGTTGAAGTCTTGGAGAGCGCTGCAGGTTGAAAATCAACGCTGCTTCGAATGAGAACTTGAGGTAAGCTTTCCCTCGTGAGTGATCTCTTTGCTCGGCAGCGTGAAATGGTTCGGCAGTATCCTGAAAACGAATTGGCCCGATTCAGTTTAGGTCGAGCACTGTTTGATGCCGGTGACTTTGCTGAAGCACGTGAACATTTGGAGATCGCGCTCCGACGTAAGCCCGATTGGATGGTGGTCCAAATTCTTTTGGGTAAGTGCGATCTGGCTCAAGGATCCACGGAAGCGGCACGATCTGCCTTCGAACGAGCCTTGCAACTGGCTCGTCAACAGCACCATGAGGGTCCCGAGGCTGAGTTGATAGACCTTCTTTCGGGGTTGAACCCAGATGCGACCCATTTAGGCTCAGTAATGCTACCCCAATAATACCGTGAGAATCAATTCCCCTCGTTCGCAGCAGTCCGCCGGCTTCACATTGATTGAACTGCTTGTGGTCATCGCCATCATTGCGATCTTGGCTGGAATGCTTTTGCCTGCGCTGGCCAAAGCGCGCCAAAAAGCCACTGGTATCGCCTGCATCAACAACGAGAAACAGTTGATGGTGGCTTCGATGCTCTATGTCGTTGAAAACCGAGATTTTTTCCCTCCGAATGGCGCCGGAGATCCAACGGTGAATCTCATAAATCCTCCTGCCAACTACGTTCCCAAGTACTGGGTCGAGGGACGAGATGGGAATAATCTGGTCGATTCCTCGGCCTCAAGTCTCATCAATCCGCGGGTTTCGCTTTTGGCAACGTATCTGCCGGCCTTGGGATCATTCAAGTGCCCCGGGGATCGTTACACCGAGATCGTTAATGGTCGCAAGCAGGGTAACCCTCGTACCTACGGCCAGAATCCTTGGGTCAATTGGGCCGATGATGCTCCCTACGCGACCAGCGCCCTCGGAGACGATCGAACTTACCGCAATTTTCGAAAGACTACAGACATGCTGTCCGCCTCGGATATTTTTGTTCATGGAGAAATTCATCCTAAGGCAATCTGCCGCCCATTCTTCGGAGTGAACATGGCGACCACCTCAGGCGGAGCGTATCACGTACCGGGCAATTACCACGGGCGGAGTTCCAATTTCTCCTTCGCCGACGGTCATGCAGAATCTCACCGATGGGTCAGTGGCACGTTCAATAACCCGACTTCCAATGTGGATCACCACGGCGTCCACGGAAGCGGGTACCCGGGAACCGCTAGTCGGCCTGATATGACTTGGCTCGGCGAACACACCACGGTTCGCCGTTGAGGTGACGGTTTGATTTTGGATCCGGAATGAAATCGATTGCCGATTGCCGCCTCTACACCTTCGTAGATACCGCTTACCTGAACGGGCGTGACCCTGTGGCCGTGGCGGCGGCTCTGTGTGACGGCGGATCAGACCTGATCCAACTGCGGGCCAAGGGACTTCCTGCGGCGGAGGTTCTCCGTCTGGCTCAAGCACTGGCACCCGTGCTGCGCGATGCCCGTGTCGGTCTGGTGATCAACGATCATCCTGAGGTTGCCTTGGAAGTCGGTGCTCCGTGGGTTCATCTGGGTCAGGAAGATTTCTTTGACGCGGGCCACCATCATGTTCGCGAACTCTCCAGCAAGAAGGCCGGGTGCCAGATTGGTTTGTCCACCCACGCGCCGGATCAATGCGCCCGTGCCGTCGCCGCAGGGGCTGACTACGTGGCGATCGGCCCCGTGTTTGCCACCGGCACCAAGCCGACCGCTCGCCCCGTGACGGTCAATTACGTTCAGTGGGCTCGCGAGAATGTTTCGATCCCGTGGTTTGCCATCGGCGGTATCAATCTTGAAACCGTCGATACCGTGGTTAGGGCAGGAGCCCGATCCATCTGCGTGGTGAGTGCCATCCTCAACGAGGGCGATATCGCGGCGGCTTGCCGAGAATTTCGCAGGCGATTGCCGGCCTGAAAAGTTGGCGACTGGGAAGTGGCAGGAGTAGGGCAGGGGCTATCTCGATCCGAGTATTGAGTGCTTCGCTTCAATGATTTCACTGGGTTCGGTCATGCCGCTTGCATCTGTTTGCGTCATAGCTTCGTTCTCCGCTGGTTACGGGCCTCAGCCCGGTGACTCCTGGCTCACGCAGAGTCTTGGGAGAGAGTCTCCTCCGCCATGACTCCTATCCCCATTGGATCGTTCCGGATGAGGCGGTGCGGCTGGGATGCTAGATTTGCCGATTTCTGCTCCCCTCGCTTGCGGGCCTGGTTCACCGTCTGACGGATGAACCTGTTTGATCTTTCTGGAGAGGTGGCGGTGGTCATCGGTGCGACCGGATCTCTGGGTGGGGCTATGGCCCAAGCCTTAGGCCAGGCAGGGGCGGCGGTCGCCGTGGTGGGACGAAATGTTGAGCGCGGACAAGCCTGCGTGGAATCGCTGGAGCAGCAGGGAATTCGGGCGGCTTTCTTCGCTGCCGATGCCATGAGTCGCGATGATCTTCGGCGCGTGGAGGCCGAGGTGGAAAGCCAGTTGGGGGTTCCCTCAGTCTTGGTTAATGCCGCCGGGGGTAATGATCCTAAAGCCACTGTGACGGCAGATCTTCCGTTCGAAGCGATTGGCTTGGATGCTTGGAGGGGCAATTTTGATCTCAATTTGGTGGGCGGAGTCTTGTTGCCTTGCCAGACCTTCGGTCCGGGATTCTGTGCTCGCCGCCGCGGTACGGTGATTAATGTTGCCAGCGTTTCAGCGCATATTCCGCTGTCTCGGGTGGTCAGCTATTCAGCGGCCAAGGCGGCCGTTCTGAGCCTCACCCAGTTCTTGGCACGCGAATGGGCCCCGAGCGGGGTACGGGTCAACTCCATCACGCCGGGGTTCTTTCCGGCTGAGCAGAATCGTCGCCTTCTTTTCAACGAGGACGGCAGTCCCACCGCTCGTGCCCAAGCCATCCTCAGCCACACCCCAATGGCTCGCTTCGGTGCCTCCCAAGAGTTGGGTGGAGCGGTGGTGTTTCTGGCGAGTTCGCGGGCAGCAGGTTTTGTTACCGGGACCGACGTGCGCGTGGATGGGGGATTCTTGAGTCAAACACTGTGAATTCGCCGGAGACATCCACCCGGTCCACCACTATTCGGCGGTGGATTCAAGGCCGGTGGGAAGACCCCTCAGCCGACCTCGTCGCGGCCGAGGAACCTCTGGAAATCCGCGTTGAGACCCGCAGCGTGAGCGTAACTCTGAGAACTCCGGGTCATGATGACGAATTAGCGGTCGGCTTCTTGGTGAGTGAGGGATTGCTCCGCGCTCCATCAGATCTCAAAGGGATTCGTCCCTATTCGCGCAACGAAACCGGGAACGTGGTTGATGTTTTTTTGAATGATTCGGTGACCTGCGATTTTGCATCACTCACCCGGCATGTCTTTGCCTCCTCCAGTTGCGGGCTCTGCGGCACGGCGAGCATCGCGGCGCTGAGGCGACAGTTTTCTCCGGTGATAGAACAATTTGAGATGGACCCCGAAGTGTTGCTGTCGTTGCCTCGACAACTGCGTTTGGCGCAAGCGGGATTCTCAGCCTCCGGAGGGTTGCATGCGGCGGCGCTCTTTAGCCCGAGCGGCCAATTGTGGGTGGTTCGCGAAGATGTTGGCCGGCACAACGCCGTGGATAAAGTGATCGGTCGACGGTTTCTGGATGGAGCCTTCCCAGCAGGGCCCTCGGTGCTGATGGTCAGCGGTCGCGTTTCCTTTGAAATTGTCCAGAAGGCGTTGGCAGCAGGCATTGCAATGATTGCCGCCGTCTCGGCCCCTTCCAGTCTTGCGGTCCAATTTGCCAGCGAGTCCGGACAGACCTTGGTGGGTTTTTTGCGTGAGGGCCGCTTCAACGTTTACGCCGGTTCCCAGCGTGTCGGCTCGGCGTCCGATGCGGCCGTTCAATAAAACACTCTTGTCTGCCCAGCCTTTGGTCTATCGTGTCGGCATGCGCAAGCGCCGGGAGGCACGTGAACGAGCGGTGCAGTTTCTCTTTCAGCACGACCTGAATCCACCTGAGGATTTGGCATCGGCTCTTAACCAATTCTGGGATGCCCAGAGGATGAGCGATTTTCTGGAATCGCACGGTCCCACGTGGGGTGAACGGGTTCACTTGCCGCCCCCGAATGCCGAGGAGAGTGCCACGAGGCTCTTTGCTGAACGTCTGGTTCGAGGTGTGTTGGAACATCGAGAACAACTGGATGATATCATCCGCAAGCACGCGAAGAATTGGGACCTTCATCGAATGGCGGCCGTCGATCGCAATGTCATGCGTCTGGCTATCCATGAAATGCTCCACCGCGACGATATTCCGCCTGTGGTGAGCATTAATGAGGCAGTCGATGTCGCGAAGAAGTTTTCCACAGCCGACAGTGGAAAGTTTGTCAATGGCATCCTCGATAAGGTCAAAGCCGACCTGCTCCGGCCCGCGCGAACTGCCAAGGAAACCTTAGTCTAGGCCTCTCTAGTGAAACTCGCCGACCTGCACCTGCACACGCATTTCTCCGACGGGACCTACTCGCCGGAAGAATTGGCAGCGCACGCGCGGGCACAAGGCTTGGATGCCGTCGCCCTCACCGATCACGATAGTGTGGAGGGATGTGAACGGATGGAAACGGCCTGCACCAAAGAAGGCCTCGAGTTCATCCCCGGGGCCGAATTAACCGCCGAGGTGACCGGGCAAGAAGTTCACATCTTGGGGTACTGGATGGATCTCTCGTCCGAGCGGCTTCGGGTGGAGCTTCAACATTTTCAGGGAGTCCGTCAGCGACGAGTGCGCGAGATGGTCACCCAACTCAATGACAACGGCGTCAACCTGAGCGAGTCGCTGGTGTTGTCCTTGGCCCAGTGCGAGGCCCCGGGTCGTCTGCACGTCGCGCGAGCCCTCGTTCAACAGGGCTTTGCTCGTGATCATGACCAGGCTTTCGACAAGTTCCTGAAGCGGGGACGCCCAGGTTTTGTTCCCAAGGCTCGCATGAAAGCTCAGGATGCCGTCGGGTTGATTCAGGGGGCAGGCGGAGTTGCCGTGCTGGCTCACCCAGGGCTTTATCGCAACGATAGCCTCATCGGGAAGCTCAAGGACGCAGGTATCGACGGTTTGGAATGTTGGCATACCCGACATTCTCCAGAGGTGAGTGAAAGCTACTCCCGCAAGGCGGCCGATCTCGATTTGGTCGCCACAGGAGGCAGCGATTGTCATGGCATGGCCAAAGGGCAACCGCTCATCGGCCGGGTCAAGCTGCCCTATCCTCAGGTCGAGGCCTTGCGTGCCCGGCGTTCCCGAAGAGTTTCGTAGCGAATACAGACCGACCCCATGGGATTCTTCGACAAACTTAAATCTGCCTTCACCAAGACCGCCACATCGCTGGCTCACGAGATCCAGCGGATTGTTACCCGATCTCCGAAGCTGACGGCGCAGAGTGTCGAAGAACTCGAATCGGCCTTATTGGCGGCCGACCTGGGTCTGCCCATGACCCAGCAAATTCTGGCTGCAGTCCGTGTCGCCTTCGAGACTCAGGGAAAGTCTGGTTTGGACTTCGTGGACATCGCCATCACTGAAGTCGAGCGGAGTCTGGGAGGCATGGATCCGGCACTGATAGCCCGGCCGGATGGCGTGACGGTGGTCTCGATGGTGGGGGTGAATGGAACCGGAAAAACGACCACCTGTGCCAAGTTGGCCAAGCGCATGGCTGAGCGCGGAGAGCCAGCGATCCTCGCAGCCTGCGACACCTTTCGCGCTGCCGCCATTGAGCAGCTCCAATTGTGGGGAAGCCGATTGGAAATCCCTGTCATCGCCGGGGCTTACCAGGCCGATCCCGCGGCGGTGGCCCACGACGCCGTTGTGGCTGCGCAGGCCCGTAATGCCCGGTGGCTCTTTATCGACACGGCCGGTCGCTTGCATACCAAACACAACCTGATGCAAGAGTTGCAAAAAGTGCATCGGGTGGTCGACCGCAAGCTCCCTGGGGCGCCGCATGAGGTGCTGCTGGTGCTGGACGGTTCCACTGGCATGAATGCAATGGTTCAGGCTCGGGAATTTCATAAGTTGGTGAAGCTGACAGGCTTGGTCATCACCAAGCTGGACGGCACCAGCAAGGGCGGGGCGGTCGTGGCTATCCAGCGGGAGTTGGGCATTCCGGTGAAGTTCATCGGAGTGGGCGAACAAGCCGCAGACCTTCAGGCTTTCAATGCCCGGGAGTTCGCCGAGGCTTTGTTCTCAGCCAAGGGCTAAGCGCGTTCTGAGACGGATCCATGACTCCCGACGAGCAATTCATGGCTCAGGCCCTGAGGTTGGCAAAGCGGGCTTACGGTCAGACATCGCCGAACCCACTGGTTGGAGCCGTCTTAGTCCAGGATGGCGAGGTGATTGGCCGCGGATGGCATCATCGGGCGGGTGCTCCACATGCGGAGATAGAAGCCTTGGCCGATGCGGCTCGTCGCCAGCGGTCGGTGTCGGGCGCAACGGTTTACGTCACCCTGGAGCCCTGCTGTTCTCACGGGCGCACGCCTCCCTGCACCGAGGCATTAATGAGGGCAGGGGTTTCGCGGGTGGTGGTTGCCGCAGTAGACCCCAATCCGCGCCATGCCGGCCACGGTTTGGTGCTGCTACGGGAAGCGGGGATCACGGTTGATTCTGGCGTGCTTGAGGCAAAATCCAACCGGATCAACGAAGCATTTAACCACTGGATAGTGCATCGGATTCCGTGGGTGACGGCTAAGTCGGCCATGACTCTCGACGGCAAGATCGCCACCGCTTCGGGTGAATCGAAGTGGATCACGGGTCCGCAATCGCGAGCCCATGCCCAGCATTTGCGCCTGGGTGTCGACGCCGTCTTGGTTGGCGTTGAGACGGTTCTGGCAGACGATCCTAGTTTGACAGTGCGGACTCAGCCGGGGTTTCGCCGACCGGGGTGGCTTCCCATGAAGCGGAGGATCATTCTCGATACTCGGGCTCGGACCCCACTGGGTTGTCGTCTCGTCTCCGATGATGAAAGGGCCAGCACTCTCGTGGTGGTCGGTGAATCGGCTGCCCGTGAGGCGGTCGAAGCCTTGCAGACGCGCGTGACTGTGCTGCAGGCACCGGAGCGAGAAGGAAGGATCGACCTCGCGTGGCTCATGCCTGAGTTGGGTCGCATGGGAGTCCTGCACCTGCTGGTGGAGGGCGGAGGAACGGTGCTCGCCTCGTTTTTTACCGCCAGTCTCGTGCATCGGACCGCGTTTTTCTATGCGCCGCGAATACTGGGCGGTGAGGAATCTCGCCGGTCGGTCGCTGGACGAGGGTTTCGCTCGTTGGCAGAAGCTCCCAGTCTCACCGACGTGGAATTAAGCCGTTTTGGTGAGGATTTGTTCATCACAGCGCGTGTGGTTCGGGCGATATCGGGCTGAGTCTGGAGGATTCCGTTGGACGGCGGGCGCTTGCGCCGCAGATGGTTGCCTCAGGGCGAGCCATGGGTGACGTTCACCTTGAGTTTTTCTAGGAGGGGAAGATCCGCCGGATGATCGCTGGCCTACTGAATCGTTTCAGCTAAGGAGAAGACATGTTCACTGGATTGGTTGAAGAGACGGGAACCGTGCGTCGGGTAGAACCAAAGGATGATTCTGTTCGCCTGTGGGTGGATGCCCGAGTGACGGCCAAGGGGGCCCGCTTGGGAGACAGCATTGCCGTGAATGGGTGCTGCCTCACTGTGGTGGCGCGACGAGCAATTCGTGCCGGAGGGAGCAAGGCCGCGGGTGCCGGGACCTGCCTCGCCTTTGATCTTCTCCAAGAAACCTGGGATCGCACAAACTTGTCGGCAGTGAAACCCGGCTCGGCGGTGAATTTGGAGCGATCTCTGGCCGCCGGGGACCGTCTCGGTGGACATTTTGTCACCGGACACATTGATGGCACTGGAACGATTCGCACCTGGGAGCGTCGCGGCCGGGATCATATTCTCGAAATCACAGCGCCCGCGGCCATTAGGCGCTACATCGTCTTCAAGGGGTCTGTAGCTGTGGACGGAATCAGCCTCACGGTGGCCGATGTGTTTCGGGGTGGATTTCGCATTTGGATCATCCCGCACACCTATGAGGTGACCGCGCTGAGGGAGAGGCTGGTGGGCGATGTGGTCAATTTGGAGGCGGACATGCTCGGCAAGTATGTGGAGCGCTTTGTCCGGGCGCGAAAATGAAAAACATCCTGCGTCCACGGGCGTTGCGACGCGGTGACGTCGTGGGTCTGGTGGCCCCAGCTGGGGCCCTATGGCGGCCCGAGCGAGTGGAAGGGTGTGTCCGCTACCTCGAGGGGCGGGGGTATCGTGTTGAAGTCGGCACCCATGCTCTGGGGCACGACGGCGCTTTCTCGGGTACTGATGAAGAGCGGTTGTCCGATCTCAACGGAATGCTCCGTGATTCGCGAGTTCGGGCGATCATGGCCCTTCGAGGGGGCTATGGTACTCCGCGCCTGCTCGATCAAATCGACTATTCGGCAGTCCAGCGGGATCCCAAGATCGTGGTTGGCTACAGCGACATTACCGCGTTGCAACTGGCTCTGTTTCGCAAGACCGGTTTGGTGAGTTTTTCGGGGCCCCTCGCTGCAGTGGAGTTTGCGAGTACTCCGGATCCGGAAACTGAGGAGAGCTTCTGGCGATTGGTGACTTCACGGCGTACCCGTGGGCGACTGCCGCTGCCCGAAGATCATCCCTTGCAGACACGCCAGGTCGGTACCGGTGAAGGCCCGTTGCTGGGAGGTTGCCTCTCGCTGGTGGTGGCCTTGTTAGGGACGCCATTTTCGCCGAACTATTCCGGTGCGGTGTTGGCCTTGGAAGATGTGTATGAGCAGTTCCACCGGGTGGATCGCATGCTGACCCAATTGCGATTAGCCGGTGTGATGGGGCGGGCCAGTGGGTTGTTGCTTGGGCAATTCACGCACACCTCTGCGGCTGATCCGGCTCACCCGTTCCATGATTTGGAGGCGGTGTGGCAATCGGTGCTGAAGGGAATCCCCGGACCCATTCTGGCCCAGTTTCCGTATGGCCATGTACCGCGGAAGGTCACGCTGCCTTGGGGAATTCCGGTTCGCGTGGATGGCAAGAAGCAGACGGTGTCCCTGCTGGAGGCAGCGGTGGTTTAATGGGTCGGGGCTTTGGATGCGATCGAATCGTCGCCATCGGCGCAGGGCTGTGGTGAATTGAAAAAAGCGCGACCCTCCTACGAAGGCCGCGCTTTTGAACTGTCCGAGAGGAAACGGTGTGGGACTTAGTAGTCCATTCCGCCGCCGCCGTGGTGAGGATCACCGGCCGGCTTTTCCTTCTTTTCCGGGATCTCGGTGATCACGGCTTCGGTCGTGAGCAACAGGCCCGCGATGGAAGCGGCATTCTGCAGGGCCGAACGGGTCACCTTCTTCGGATCGACGACGCCGGCCTTGACCAGGTCTTCGTACTCGCCGGTGGCGACGTTGTAGCCTTCATTGCCCTTGCGGCGCTTGACTTCCTGAACGATCAGGCCGCCTTCGACACCGGCGTTGCGGGCCAGCTCGCGAAGCGGGGCTTCGATAGCGCGGCGAACGATGTCCACGCCGATCTGCTCGTCAACAATGCTCAGCTTGAGGGCCTCGATTGCCGGGAGGGTGCGGATGAGAGCCACGCCGCCACCAGCGACGATGCCTTCTTCGACGGCTGCACGGGTCGCGTGCAGGGCGTCCTCAACGCGAGCCTTCTTTTCCTTCATCTCGGTCTCGGTCGCGGCACCGACGTGAATGACGGCCACGCCGCCAGCCAGCTTGGCGAGGCGCTCTTGGAGTTTTTCGCGGTCGTAGTCGCTGGTGGTCTCTTCGATCTGACGGCGGATCTGGTTAACCCGGCCCTGGATCTCGGAGTTCTTACCGTTACCTTCGATGATCGTGGTGTTTTCCTTCTCGACCAACACGCTCTTGGCGCGGCCCAGATCGGCCAGCTCGAGGCTGTCCAGCTTGATGCCGAGGTCTTCGGTGATCAAACGACCACCGGTGAGGATGGCGATGTCTTCCATCATGGCCTTGCGGCGGTCACCGAAGCCCGGAGCCTTGACGGCGCAGACGTTGATGGTGCCACGGAGCTTGTTCACCACGAGGGTGGCCAGGGCTTCGCCTTCGACCTCTTCGGAGATGATCAACAGCGGCTTGCCGGTTTTGGCCACCTTCTCGAGGATCGGGAGCAGGTCCTTGAGGGAGCTGATCTTCTTCTCATAGAGGAGGACATAGGCGTCGTCCTGCTTAACCTCGAGGGTCTCAGCGTTGGTGACGAAGTAGGGAGAGAGGTAGCCCTTGTCGAACTGCATTCCCTCGACCACGTCGAGGGTGGTCTCGATGGACTTGGCTTCTTCAACGGTGATGGTGCCGTCTTTGCCGACCTTATCCATGGCCTCGGCGATGATGTCGCCGATCGCGGTGTCCCAGTTGGCGGAGACAGTGGCGACCTGCTTGATCTCTTCCTTGTCCTTGACCTTCTTGGAGATCTTGGCCAGCTGCTCCGTGGCGGCGTCGACTGCCTTCTGGATGCCGCGCTGCAACGAGATCGGGTTGGCACCGGCGGTCACGTGCTTGAGACCTTCGCGGTAGATGGCTTCGGCCAACACCGTGGCGGTGGTGGTACCGTCACCAGCGATGTCGCTGGTCTTGCTGGCGACCTCGCGGACCAGCTGGGCGCCAATGTTCTGGTAGGGGTTCGCGAGTTCGATCTCCTTGGCGACGGTCACGCCGTCCTTGGTGATCGTCGGGGACCCGAACTTTTTGTCGATAACCACGTTACGGCCCTTGGGACCGAGGGTGGCCTTGACCGCCTTGGCCAAGATCTCGACGCCCTTCAGGATTTCCTGACGGGCTGCTTCATCAAATAGAAGTTGTTTTGCTGCCATGTTCTAGAGTGTGTTGTGAATGTTGTTGTTGAGAGTGGGAATCAGCCAAATAGGGATTAGCCGATTGGCGATTAGCCAACGATTGCGATCAGGTCGTCGGTGCTGAAGATCTTGTATTCCTTGCCGTCGATCTTGACCTCGGTGCCGCCGTACTTGGAAACCAAAACGCGATCACCGACCTTGACCTCGAAGGCCACCTTCTTGCCGTCGTCACCAGTCTTGCCGGTTCCGAGTGCCTTCACGAGGCCCTCAGACGGTTTTTCCTTGGCGGAATCCGGGATGATGATTCCTCCCTTTTTGATTTCTTTTTCCTCGCCGATTTCCACGAGGACGCGATCGCCCAGGGGTTTTACGTTCAGTGCCATATGATGGTTACTAGTGTAGTGTTGTGTTGTGCGGATGAAGCCCGCCGTTGGAACGGCAGGGCAAATGGGTTTTGAGGGGATTAGGCCTTCTTCTTTTCATCGACCACCTCGGCGTCGATGATGGGCCCCTGATCGCCTGCTTTGGGTTCGCCACCTGCAGAAGAGCCTGAGCCACTTGGGCCGCCGGCCTGTTCGGATCCGGCGGCGCCGGGCTCTTTTTGGTACATGCCTGCGCTGGCGGTCTGGATCGTTTCGTTAAGCTTGTCGAGCGCCGAGCGGATGGCGGCCGAATCAGAGCCCTTGAGGGAGTCTTTAACAGAAGCCAGAGCGGAATCGATGCCCGACTTGGCGGCACCGAGCTTCTCACCGTTGTCCTTCACGAATTTCTCGGAACGGTACACGGTGTTGTCGGCTTCATTGCGCAGTTCGACTTCTTCGCGACGAGCCTTGTCTTCTTCGGCATGGGACTCGGCATCGCGACGCATCTTCTCGACCTCGTCCTTGGATAGGCCGCTGGAGGCGGTGATGACGATGTTCTGACTCTTGCCGGTACCGAGGTCCTTGGCGCTGACATTCAGGATGCCATTGGCGTCGATGTCGAAGGTGACTTCGATCTGGGGAACGCCGCGGGCCGCGGGGGGAATATCGGCCAGTTGGAATTTGCCCAGCGACTTGTTGTCGCGGGAGAACTGGCGTTCGCCCTGGAGCACGTGGATTTCGACACCCGGTTGGTTGTCGCTGGCCGTCGAGAAGATTTCCGACTTGCGGCTCGGGATGGTTGTATTGCGGTCGATGAGTTTGGTGGACACGCCGCCCAGAGTTTCGATGCCCAAGGACAACGGGGTAACGTCGAGCAGTAGGACTCCCTTGACCTCGCCTTTGAGCACTCCGCCCTGAATACCGGCACCGATAGCAACGACCTCGTCGGGGTTGACGCCCTGATGGGGCGGCTTGCTGACCAGTCCACGGGCTGTTTCGACAACCCGCGGCATGCGGGTCATGCCTCCAACCAACACCAATTCGTCTATCTTTTCGGCCGAAATGCCGGCGTCACGCAAACAGGCTTGAGTCGGGGTGATCGTGCGCTCGAAGAGGGAGTCACACAATTGCTCCATCTTGGCTCGGGAAAGCTTCAGGGCTATGTGCTTCGGACCGGAGGCATCGGCCGTGATGAAGGGCAGGTTGATCTCGTATTGCTGGGACGAGGACAGTGCGATCTTGGACTTTTCGGCCTCTTCCTTAATGCGTTGCAGCGCATCGGCCTGCTTGCGGAGATCAATTCCTTGGTCTTTTTGGAATTCAGCCAAGATCCAGTCGATGATGGCGTTGTCCCAGTCGTCGCCTCCCAAGTGGGTATCGCCGTTGGTGGCCTTCACTTCGAAGACACCGTCGCCGATTTCCAAGACGGAGATATCGAACGTGCCGCCGCCGAGGTCGTACACAGCGATCTTTTCGTCTTTCTTTTTATCGAGACCGTAGGCCAACGAGGCTGCGGTGGGTTCGTTGATGATCCGGAGGACTTCCAAGCCCGCGATCTTGCCGGCATCTTTGGTGGCCTGACGCTGAGTGTCGTTGAAATAGGCCGGCACCGTGATCACGGCTTGGGTGATGGTCTCGCCCAAGCGAACTTCGGCATCGGACTTCAGCTTGGCCAAGATCATTGCGCTGATCTCTGGAGGGCTGAACGCCTTGGGCTTGCCCTCGACTTCGACCTCAATGTGGGCATCACCGTTGGCGGCGCGAACGACCTTGTATGGCACTCGCTTGAGCTCTTCTTGAACCTCGTCGAACTTACGGCCAATGAATCGTTTGACCGAGTAGACGGTGTTGCGAGGGTTGGTCACGGCCTGACGCTTGGCCGCTTCACCCACTAGACGCTCACCGTTCTTTGCGAAGGCGACCACCGAGGGCGTTGTTCGTTTTCCTTCCGAGTTCTCCAGCACCAAAGGCTCCCCGCCTTCCATAACTGCCATGCAGGAGTTGGTAGTGCCGAGATCGATTCCAAGAACTTTTGCCATAGTCGGTTTCCGTTTAAGTGCCTCTGTTGTTCTCAGCCACCTGCAAGGCGAATGCCGATTTCAGCGGGACGACGAAAATTTAGGATTTCGATAAAAACCGATGGAAATCATCGATTTCTGGTCACTTTTGAAGTGCTAGTGACGAATAAGTTCGTTCGGTCAGGGGAATGGAATGCGACAGAGTGACACAGTGACGCAGTTGTGTTGTCTCAGTTGTCTCACGATGCTGGATGCCTCCGGGCAAAATTCTTGCGGGCGGATCTCGCCAAATTTCCGGTGGGTTATGTGAGCCCCACCGGGAGGAAGATTAGTGATGCGCCGGGAGTCGCTTCAGGATTTCCCGTAGGACTATTGAGGCGTGGCGGGAGACAGGGCGTTCCGTTCGGTCAGCGTCGTTGATGCCTTCTTGTCCGCCCGCCAGGTCGCTCAGACTGCGGACAATGAGGAAAGGTGTTTGGTTGGCCCAACAGACCTGTGCGATGGCGGTTGATTCCATGTCGAGGCAGTCGGCCTTCCAGACTCGAAACGCCCACTGGCGGTACTGGCGGTTGTCGAGGAACACGGGGCCGGAGATTCCGTTGCCCCCGACCGTCAGTTCAGCCGTCCGTGAACCCAATTGGATGGGCGGAACGTGATGAATGGCCTTTTGGGCGATGGCCAGAAGTTGAGGGTCTGCATCAAATGTTTCCCGGGACTCCGGTTTGGCCATGCCTTCGCGGATGACTTCCACGGTGTCAGGGAAGATGAAACCAAAATTCTCCCGTTTGGGTTTGAAGTAGTCGGGCAGCACGTAACCGGTGCCATCGGGACGCGGGTTGAGGTAGGCCGCCTCGCTGTGGTGGTACCAGTGTTCTGGGATGACCACATCACCGATGTGTCGCTCTGGATTAATGCCGCCTGCGATTCCGGCGAAGAACACGTGGCTGATCCTGAAGCGATCGAGCGCCTTCTGGGTGTTCATGGCAGCATTGACCATGCTCACGCCGCTAGGGAAGAGCAGGAGGTCGTGGCCTTCGAAGCGGACATGCTGGAAGACAATTCCGTCGATCCGCCAGGTGGCCACACGGGTTCCGCCCTCGGTCAGGACGGATTCGTTGGCTTCGATCTCCGGCGGGTAGGCGGCCATCACCGCGATGAAGGGACCCGGACGTCGGTCACGAACTGATTTCAGCGAGGCCGATGAGCAACCGCATCCGAAACAGAGCAAGAGGAGCCAAATCGGTTTCATCGGAAAATCAGATGAGCCAAGAAGAGTAGCCCCAGCAGGTGTGCGAGCGGGGGCACGGTGCGAGCACGTCCGGTCAATAGGCTGAAGCCGATGTAGGCCACAAATCCGAGAGCAATGCCTTCGGCGATGCTGAAGGTCAGGGGCATGGCGATCATGGTAATGACCGCAGGAACGGCCTTGGAGAAGTCTTTGAGGTCCAACTCAGCGATGCTCTGCATCATGAAGATGCCCACCAGAACCAAGACCGGGGCTGTTGCCACCTCGGGAATGATGGCGATGAGCGGAGACAGGAACAAAGCCACAAGGAAACACCCAGCCGTGATAATGGCGCTCAGGCCGGTACGGCCGCCCGCTTCGACGCCGGCGGCTGATTCGATGTAGCTGGTCACGGTGCTGGTTCCCAAGACCGATCCAACCATGGCGGCCGAGGCGTCGGCCATGAGGGCACGACCGATCTTCGGCAACTGCCCCCTCGAATCGAGCAATCCGGCCCGGTGGCACACGCCGATTAAGGTACCCATGTTGTCGAAGAGATCCACGAAGAGCAGGGAGAGCAGGATGGGGAGGCATTGGCGCCAGTGGCTCCAGAAATAACCGAGGTCTAGTTTCAAAAAGCTCGGAGACAGCGAGGCGGGCATGGAGACCCAGGCCTCGGGCATCCGGGTGATGGGAATGAGTCCGCCCTTGCCGTCGGAGGTCTGGGTGAAGAGTCCCAAGATCGTGAGTCCGATCACGGTCAGGATGATTGCACCGGGCACTTTTCTCCAGACCAACGCCGCGGCCACGACAACGCCGGCCATGACCATCAGGGGGCTGGGTTGGTTGAAGGCGGCCAAGCCTACCAGTGTGGCCGGATTGTCCACGATGACCCCCCCGTTCTTGAGGCCGATGAAGGCGATAAAAAGCCCGATACCGCAGGTGATAGCCAGTTTAAGTTCCTGGGGAATGGCCTCCAACAAGCGCTGACGGATGCCCGTCAGACTCAGGACCATAAACAGGACGCCTCCGTAAAACACCAGTCCTAGGGCCGCCTGCCAAGGGATCTTGGCACCGAGGCAAATGCCGAAAGTGAAGAACGCATTCAAGCCCATGCCCGGAGCCAGCGCGATGGGGTAGTTGGTGGCTAGAGCCATGGCGAGAGTCATGATGGCTGAGGCCAGGGCGGTGGCGGTGATGAGGGCTCCCTTGTCCATGCCACTCATCCCGAGAATCGCCGGGTTCACCGCCAGAATGTAGGCCATGGCGGCGAAGGTGGTGATGCCGGCGATGATCTCCTTGCGGATCGTGCTGCCGTGGTGGGTCAGTTGAAACCAACGTTCGATCATGAGGTGGAAGTGTTCTTGTGACTGAGGAAATTAACATCCCCGCGGAAGCAGGAGGCGAGCCGTGCCTGGCTGGTAGCCCGTTGGGGACCGGTCCCGTCGAGGGTTTGTGCCCGGGGACAGACTTTTTCACCGCATTGGGAGTCGCCAAGCTGCCCGCAGTCGAGAGGAGGGTGGTGATGATTAGTGATCATCATGCTCGGAATGCGTCACTAGCGCGGATACCGCAGCGGCGTTGGGCCGTAACACGGTGATTTGAGGCGATGGTTGAATCTCAGATCACGAAGTCCGCATCGGCTAGGTCGGCGGCCTTGAGCTTTTCGGCGCGGGTGACCAGATTAGCGAGGGTGGTTTTTTCGAGGAGGTGGGCGATGGAGTCGCGGACCTCCTTCATGATTGAGCGCAGGGCGCATCGGGCCTCATCGGGGCAGTTGCATTTCTCGTAATAGTTTTCTGAAACACAGCCAATCGGAGCCAAAGCTCCTTCGATGTGTCGGATCACCCCGGCGATGACGATCTTCTCCGGCGGTTTGGCCAGACGGTATCCTCCGGCGACTCCGCGACGGCTTTCGACGAACCCTCCTGTCCGGAGGTCGTTGAGAATTTGCTCGAGGAAACGCTTCGGGATGTTTTCCGCCGATGAGATCGCCGAAATTTGGATGACCTTGGGCGAATAGCGCAACCCAAGGTGGGTCAGGGCGCGCAGGGCGTATTCACCGCGGACGGTCAGCTTCATCAGAGAGAGAAGTTAGAATCCCTACCGTTTCAATCAAGGATTCGATGAAGCCAGAAATCAAATAGAGTGACAGGTTCAAAGTAGAAACCGCAATAGAGTGACAGGTTCAATGTTTGGAATCGAGTTGGGTGAGGATTCGATTGGGGAGTCGCGCCGGCCGGGCTTCCAGTGGCTGCGTATAGAGTGACAGGTTCAAAGTAGGCAGAATGGTCGAAGGTGCGGATTCGTTGGGGACAGGCTTGACCGGGCCGGTGACCCGGGGGCTTGATCGGCGCAGCGCTCCACTCCTCCGATGACTGACTCTTCCGAACCCCAGTTTTTATCCGGCGTGATCGAGGGTTTCTATGGCCCGCCGTGGACTTCAGCCGAGCGATACCAACTCTGGGATTGGATGGTTCGCAGCGGCTTGAACACCTATTTCTATGGTCCCAAGGATGATTTGCACCAGCGAGCCATCTGGAGGCAGCCGTATGATGAATCCGGGTTGATGGAGGTCCGGGAGGCAGTGGCCGCATGCCGGCAGCGCGGTTTGCGTCTCATCTATGCCTGTAGCCCGGGATTGGATGTCACTTATTCGGATCCCGCCGACATGGCTGCGATCCAAGGCCGCTTGACCCAATTGCTTGACGCCGGCTTGAGCGACGTTTGCATCTTACTCGATGACATCCCAGACGCGATGCGCTCGGAAGATCTGGCTCGCTGGGGCTCTCTGGCGGCGGCTCAAGCCGCCTGGGTCAATGAGGTGTACGCCTGGACTCGCGCCCGCACGCAGGGGCGCTTTCTGGTGTGCCCAACGCCCTATTGCGCACGGATGGTTGCTGCACGTCACGGAGGTGAGGGGTATTTGGAAACACTCGGTCTGGGTCTTCATCCTGACATCGACATTTTTTGGACGGGTCCGGAGATCATTTCCGAGACGCTGGATTTGGACCCGCTCGCTCGCTTGACCAAGATCCTGCGGCGTCCTCCGCTGATTTGGGACAATCTCTTCGCCAACGATTACGATGGTCGCCGCTTTTTCTGCGGTCCGTATGCCGGAAGACCTCTGGAGTTGAAACAGGCGGTGCGGGGAATTCTGCTGAATCCCAATACGGAGTTTCCGCTGAACTTCGTGCCGATCCATTCGTTCGGGGCCTACCTCGCGGCCGACGGAGCGTGGGATTCCAGGGCGTCCTTCCTGGAGGGCTTGAAGGCTTGGTGGCCTCGATTCGCCACCGTGGGGGCTCCGTTGAGTTTCGATGATTTGGTGACCTTCGCGGATTGTTTCTATCTGCCTTATCAGGAGGGGCCTGAGGCGGATGCGTTGGCGCAGGCCATCGCCCGGAGTTTGTCGTCGCCCCGGCGGCCGGAGGACCCGGAGTCGCTGGCCGTGCGAGCGCGGATGCTTCGGTTGAAGGACTTTTGTGCGCGGTTGGTGGATTTGAAGGATCGCGGCCTGTTCCACGCGTTCCACCGGCGGGTCTGGGAATTGCGCGAGGAACTGGACCTCATTGACCGCTGGTGGAGCCACCAGATCGATCCGGCCCGCGCGGGCACTCCGTTCGAGTCCGACTTCCACCGGCCGAAGACGTATCGCGGAGGCTTTGTGGTGCGCTTGCAGTCGTTCCTGAAACCCAAGCCGGACGGCTCGATGGAATGGAACTCCATAAACCCCGGACCCGAATCGGCGGTATGACTCCAGCCATTCCTTTTCCCTTTCAGTTGCGCCCACCCCAAGCGGGTGACAGAGCAGGAGCCTACGCGGTGTGCCTAAAGACCGGTAATTTCGGACAGGATGGCGAGTCGTTTTACCGCGACGACCCGGATGCGTTGGGCCGGGTATTCGTTGGGCCCTATCTGGACTACGAGCCGGAGTTGGCGCGGATCCTCGAAGATGACCAGGGTATTTGCGGGTACGTGCTCGCGGCGATGGATTCCCACGCGTTTTACGCTCGGTATGAAGCCGAGTGGCGGCCGGAGTTGTGCCGGGCTTATCCGGCTCCGACCGGCGACCCGGGCGGATGGAACCGGGTCCAGCAAATCCACAACGTCTATCACCACCCGGATTATTTTTGCCCGGAGCCCTACGACCAATATCCCTCGCATGTGCACATCGACTTGCTGCCACGGGCCCAAGGTCGAGGGCTCGGTCGGGCGATGATGGCGGAAGTGCTGGCGCTGCTGCGTCAGCGCGGATCTCCGGGAGCGCATCTCGGGGTGAGCTTGCCCAATGTTTCGGCTCAGGGGTTTTACCGGAAGCTGGGATTCCAGCCGCTCATCCAGGTTGGAGAGGGGATGGAAGGCTGCCTGTATTTGGGTCACCGATTGAATGTTCCTACGCCGGCCTCGAGTGAGAAGTGAGACCGCCTAGCCCCACGTGCCATGAACTCGCTGTCCCTCTTTCTTCACCGCTGGCTGATCCCGCGGATGACCGCGCTCAGTGAGAACACCTATCTCGCCTCCATCCGCGCCGGGATGGTTTCCGTGGTCCCTTTGACCATTTTGGGCGGGCTCTTCATGGTGGTGGCTTATTTGCCCATCCCAGGGTGGGAAGCCCGGATGGCTCCGCACCTGCCGCTCCTGCAAATTCCGGTCACCGCCACCTTCGGACTCTTGGGTCTCTTCGTCTGTCTGGCCATCGGCTACGATCTGGGAACGCGGCTCAAACAAGAGGCCATCTTGAGCGCGACCCAGTCGGCGCTGGTCTTCCTGCTCATCCAGTTAGAGATGAAGGATCAAACTCTGGTCATGGAGGGTCTGGGATCGAAGGGGTTGTTCACGGCCATTCTCATCGCCCTAGTGACAGTCCGCATCCAGAAGGCCTTCACCGATGCCAATTGGGTCATCCGCTTGCCGGATTCGGTGCCCAAGGTGGTCTCGGATACGTTCATTTCACTGACCCCCACCGTGTTCCTCGTGGTGGCTTTTTGGATCCTAAGGTTTGTGATGGGGGTGGACATCGATGCGGGCGTCCAGACGCTCTTCAAGCCGCTGGTCTTCGCCTTAAACACCCTGCCGGGCATTCTGGTGTACGCCTTTTTGGTGACCTTGCTGTGGTCGGTGGGGATCAATGGCGACAACACGCTTGACGCCTTTGTGGCACCGATTTTCCTGCAATTCCTGGCTGAGAATGTGGAGGCCGTGGGCCGCGGTCAGCCCATGCCCTATGTCACTGCCAATGGATTCTTTTCGACCTTCGTCAATGTTGGCGGCACCGGAGCGACGCTGGGGTTGGCGTTAATTTTGGCGATGTCCAAGGACCCGGTTTACCGGAAAATTAGCCGTCTGTCCTTGCCGACCCAAATCTTCCAAATCAACGAGCCCATTTTCTTCGGCATCCCCATCGTGCTCAATCCGTGGTTCATGATCCCTTACGTGGCCAACGCATTGCTGCTGACAGCCTCGACTTATTGCCTGATGGACTGGGGTTGGATTCGAAAACCCTTCGTCAACGTCCCGTGGACCACACCGCCCGTCATCGGTCATTACTTGCTGACCGGTGGTGATTGGCGGGCAGCAGTTTGGGGTGTTGTTTCGTTGGGTTTAGCGATGCTGGTTTACTGGCCCTTTGCTAAAGCGGCCGAGAGGCAGCGGTTGGCCGCATCCGCGTCGTCACCGTCGTCGCCCGTTTTCGGGCCTCAAGGAACCACGCTCAACCAAGAGAAATAGCAATGATGACAACGATACGATGGAGTCTTGGGGTTTGGGTCTTTCTGGCAATGATGGGGGCGTCCATCCGGGCCGAAGAGACGAAGCCGGCGGTGCCCCCCAAAAAGGTGCTACCGCTGCCCGGTGAGGTGCTGTCCATCCGGGGACACACGGCCTTTGTTCTGGCTCCGCCATCGGCCGGGAAAATCATACCCTGGGTGCTCTATGCTCCGACGTTACCGGGGCTTCCAGGCACCGAAGAGAAGTGGATGTTCGAGCGCTTTCTCGAAGCGGGCATCGCGGTTGCTGGCATCGACGTGGGGGAATCTTACGGCAATGCCGCGGGGCGGGTGCTCTATTCGGCACTCCATGATGAACTCACCTCGCACCGCCAATTTGCCCGGAAGGTAATGCTGTTGGGTCGCAGTCGCGGAGGTTTGATGACCCTCTCCTGGGCGGCCGAGAACCCTGACAAGGTGGCTGGATTTGCAGGGATTTATCCGGTTTGCAATTTGGCGAGTTACCCAGGCATCACCAATGCCGCTCCGGCTTTCGGACTCAAACCGGCGGATCTCGAGGCGCAATTGACCCGGCACAATCCGGTGGATCGATTGGAGCCCTTGGCCCGAGCCCGGGTACCGCTCTTTGTGATCCATGGCGACCAAGACAAACTGGTGCCGTTGGAGGCCAACTCCGGCCTGGTGCGATCGCGGTACCAGGCGTTCGGCGGGACGTTCGAATGGGTGGTCCCAGCGGGGCAGGGACACAACATGTGGACGGGGTTTTTCCAATCACCGGAACTCGTGGCGTTCGTCTTGAGCGAATGCCGAAAGCAGCGCTGATTAAACCTTCGACATGGAACTCTCCTGGGAATGGTATCCGGTGCTCTTTGTCACCGGGTTGGTGGCAGGTTGGGTGGACGCCATCGCTGGCGGAGGAGGTCTTCTGACCGTGCCGATGTTGCTGGCCACGGGCATGGATCCGCAGGACGCCCTGGGCACCAACAAGTTCCAGTCGTCGATGGGAACGACTATGGCCACGATCCAGTACGCGCGGCATGGACTGTTGAAGTGGAGTGAGGTGTCTCAAGGCGTCTTGGCCACGGCCTCCGGTGCGTTGCTGGGCGCGGCCTGCGTCACTCGGATGGATGCTCAGGTATTGCGTCCGGTGATCCCGGTCCTGTTGGTTACCATTGCCCTGTATCTGGGGCTAAAACCGGATTTGGGTCGTGAGGCGCGGCCATCGACTCTCACCGGACTGTTGCTCCGCTGGCGGTCATTGGGGTGGGGCGGTGGGTGGATTTCCGAAGACGCGGTTGCCGAGACCCGTTGGGTGTTCGCCGTGGGTTGCGGGTTGCTCATCGGGTTTTACGATGGGTTCTTCGGTCCGGGCACCGGGAGCTTCTGGACCATCGCAGCTTTAATAGGCATGGGCTGGAATTTGCTGACAGCAACGGCCTATACGAAGGCCATGAACCTCTCCAGCAATCTGGCCTCGCTGGGGTTGTTCCTCGCTACGGGTCATGTGCGTTTCGGGGTGGGTGGTGTGATGGCTCTGGGGCAGATGATCGGCGGGCGACTGGGGGCTGGAGTGGCAGTGAAGGGAGGAGCGCGATTCATCCGCCCTATCTTCCTCACCATGGTGACGCTGCTGGCTGGGAAACTCCTTTGGGATGGGTTTCTTCGGTCCCGGTAAACCGGTGAGGAAGCCGGCCGTTGCATTCCATCGTTGCGACCCGCCCCGACAGGCTGGTGGACGTTAGGAACGGACATTGAAGATCAACTCGCTTCGAGAGTGGAGAGCGCGCAACGAGGACCTTGCCTTCAGATCCCTGCTTCACTATCCAATGAGAACCCCAATGAAAACATCCCCCCTGTGCGGACAACGCCTCCCTCGATCACCGGGATTTACCCTGATCGAACTGCTGGTGGTCATCGCCATCATCGCGATTTTGGCGGGAATGCTCCTTCCGGCGTTGGCCAAGGCAAAATCTAAAGCGACGGGCATTTCCTGCATGAACAACACCAAGCAGTTGATGCTCGCGTGGAAGTTGTATGCGGCCGACAACGGAGACCGCTTTCCCGGGGCCGCCAGTTGGACTCCTCCTGGGGCGGGGCGGGAAGTGCCCAACTGGACCGGCGGCAGTTGGTTGGACAACACCAAAGCCATGGAGCGGGATCCAAACAATTGGGATCACGAGGCATACACCAAGAAGAGTGTCCTCTGGCCCTATTGCGGGGGGTCTATCGGCATTTGGCATTGTCCGGCCGACATGACGATGGCCTACAACACGCGCGAGAAGAAGTACGTCTCTCGCATTCGCAGCGTCTCCATGAACAATTGGGTGGGAGGTCCGGGTTGGGGCAATTCCGGTACTCAGTGGAAGGTGTATACGAAAGAGTCTGATCTCAACCTTCCGGGGCCATCCAACACTTGGGTGCTGGTGGATGAGCGTGAAGACTCCATCAACGATGGATACTTCGTGGTGGATATGGCGGGATTTGTGGAGGGTAATCTCACCTCAACGCGGCAAGTTGTAGATTTTCCGGCATCTTATCACAACGGGGCGGCTGGATTCGCCTTCGCCGACGGTCATTCCGAGATCCATCGCTGGCGTTCCTCTCAGTTCCTGCAACCCGTCAAGAAGGGGCAGACACTTCCTTTGAACGTGTCGGCCCGCGATAATCTGGCTCGCTCGGATGTGTATTGGATGGCTGAGCGCAGCACTCGGGCTCAGTGACTCTGTCGCTTTTCGGTCGGCGACGTGGGCCCAGCATTGCGGTCAAGGGTAGGCCCCATTTTACCCGAAGGACTTGCCGAATCCCGACCTCGCGCGGATAGTCTCTAGCGTGCATTCCACCGGTCCGTTTTACGCAGTGGCTTTCCGTTGGTTCCTGGGCCTGTTGAGCCTGGGCCAGTGGATGGCTGTGTCTGCCGCCGCACCCACGCTCGAGGCCATCCAGAAACTGCCGTCGGCCGCCGGCCGAGCTGTGGATTTCCGCAAGGATGTTCAACCCATTTTGGAAGCCAGTTGCGTCAAATGCCACGGTCGCGGCAAGGCCAACGGCGATTGGAAAATCGACACGCGCGAGACCTTTCTCCAGCCCGGTGAGTCAGGACCGGCGGTGGTCGTGGGCAATAGCGCACACAGTTATTTCATTCATCTCGTGGCCGGAACCGATCCGGATTCTGCCATGCCCAAGAAGGGGTCCAAATTGAACCCGGAACAGGTGGGGATTCTGCGCGCATGGGTCGATCAGGGGCTAAAATGGGACCCGCAGGTTTCGTTCGCCCAGCCGCCCGCCAACAACCTTAAGCCCCGTCGTCCCGAGCTGCCGACCGGCCGGGCAGCCCATCCGGTGGATCGGTTCACTGAGGCATATTTTTCGCGGCACGGAATCCAAGCTCCCAAGCCGGTCGATGACCGGATGTTCTTGCGACGGGTTTCGTTGGACATCACCGGGCTCTTGCCGACCCCGGAGGCGCAGGAGGTGTTTCTCAAAGATCGTCGCAAGGACAAGCGGGCGCGCTATGTTCGGCAGTTGCTCGATGACAAACCTCGCTACGCCCAGCACTGGTTGACCTTCTGGAACGATCTCCTTCGCAATGACTATGAGGGAACCGGGTACATCGATGGCGGTCGCAAGCAAATCAGTCTCTGGCTCTATCAAGCCTTGCTCGACAACAAGCCGTACGACCAGTTTGTCCGGGAGTTGGTCAATCCGGTCAACGGGAGCGAGGGCTTTACCAAGGGCATTGTCTGGCGCGGCACGGTCAACGCATCCATGACGCCGCCGCTTCAGGCCGCCCAGAACATTGGACAAGTCTTCATGGGTGTGAACCTCAAGTGCGCCTCCTGCCATGACTCGTTCATTGATGATTGGAAATTGAGCGATGCCTATGGCCTGGCGGGCATTTATGCCGATGGCGCCCTCGAAATGGTCCTGTGCGACAAACCCACCGGGAAGGTGGCTCCGCTGAAGTTCCTCTTTCCCGAACTCGGTTCCGTGGATCCCAAGGCTCCGAAAACCAACCGGCTCGAGCAATTGGCCCGCTTGATCACGCAGCGTGAAAACGGGCGACTGTCCCGCACCATCGTCAACCGCCTTTGGGCCCGGTTGTTGGGACGTGGTTTGGTGGAGCCGCTGGACGTGATGCAAAACACGGCCTGGGACCCCGACTTGCTGGATTGGTTGGCCGAAGACCTGGTGGCCCACCAATGGGACCTCAAGCGCACGCTGGAGCTCATCCTCAGCTCCCGGGCTTATCAGTTGCCGTCGGTCAATGTTCCGGAAAAACCCGAGGCCGAGTACACCTTCAAGGGGCCTGCCATTCGCCGCCTCACGGCCGAGCAATTCCGGGATGCTTTGAGTTCCATCACCGGGATTTGGGCTGACAAGCCATCGGGCGATTTGGATCGATTGCTCGCGGAACCCGGCCCCTCGAAGAAGTTGCGCGGGAACGCTTTTTGGATCTGGAGCGATGCCCACGCCGGAACCACGGGTGTGCCTCCGGAGACCAACGCCTTTCGCAAGGATTGGGTGGTGTCAGCCCTTCCGACGGAGGCCACATTGTTTGTCCACGCCGACAACTCGGCCAAGGTCTTCTTGAACGGCAAGAAGGTGCGGGGCACCGAGTCCTCCGAATGGATGCAGTCCAGCGTGTACGATGTGCGCGGTCAGCTTCGCGTCGGGACCAACATCCTGGCGATTGAGGCCGTCAACGGCGGTGATTCGATCAATCCCGCGGGCCTGTTGGTCTATGCCCGTGTGCGTCAGGAGGAGACCCTATCCAAGAAGCAAACCGGGTCTCCTGCCGAAGTCGTTCTCGACTTCGGGTCCGATGCATCGTGGCGGGTGAAGAAGAATCCTTCGGGTGATTGGCAGACTTCGTCTACGGAACGTTGGGTTGCCGCCGACATTCTTGGAGTGCCGGGAATGTCGCCGTGGAATGTGGAAACGACTCTGGCGCAAAACGTTTCAGGCCGTCAGGTCTATGGCTCGGTGCGGGCCTCGTTGATCCCGGCCGATCCGCTGGCCTTGGCTTTGGGGCGTCCCAATCGCGAGCAAGTCATCACCACGCGGCAGTCCATGGCCACGACGATTCAGGCGCTGGAGCTCACCAATGGCGAAAGCCTGGCCAAACTCCTCAAGCGGGGGTCCGAGAAGCTGGTGGCCGCGCACCCCGACGGACGGGTGTTGGCTCAGCGGGTTTTCCAGCAGGGTTTGTCCCGGCCGCCGACCCGTCAGGAGTTGGCGTTGACCTTGGAATTGGTGGGTGCAAAGCCCCAATCGGAGGGCGTCGAAGACCTCTTGTGGAGCCTCGCCTTGCTGCCTGAATTCCAGCTGACGTATTGACCAATTCCAGCTGAAGTATTGACCGCTCCCCAGACATCATCGATCGATTCACCGCCAAACACCTTTTCATGAAGACTCCCGATTTCAGTCGCCGCGATTTCGTCAAGGGACTCAGCGCCGCCACGCTGGGAGCCCTGGGTGCCGGGTATCCCAGGGCCCTGGTGGGCGCCGAAGGCGAGACCCTGAGGCCCCCGGCGACGGCCGACACGATTATCGTGCTGTGGATGGGTGGCGGCATGGCCTCCACTGAGACCTTCGATCCCAAGCGCTATACGCCCTACGAAAAGGGCATGAACCCGAACACGGTGCTCTCGACCTTCCCGTCCATCCCGACGGCGGTAGATGGCATACGCTTGAGTGAGGGGCTGGAGAAGGTGGCCAAGGTGATGGATCGCGGCACCCTGATCCGGACTTATACGGCGGGTGATCTGGGATTCATCCTCCACTCGCGGCATCAGTTTCACTGGCACACCGGCTACGCGCCACCGCAGTCGGTTGCCTGCCCGCACATCGGAGCCATGATGTCGCGCACACTGGGGACCAAGAACCCCGCGGTGCCTGCCTTCATCAACATTGGCCAGCGTTTGGATGTCGGCGAGGGCGAGGACCTCAAGGCCTTCACTTCGGGCGGATTCCTGGGCAGTGAGTTCGGTCCCTTCAACGTGCCGTTCCCCGATGCCGCCAAGGACGTGGTGACGCCGCCTCAGGGGATGAGCCCGTCCCGCTTCGAGAACCGGGACCGTTTCTATCGTCGGCTGGTAGAGGCATCCCCGGTGGGTCAGTTGGGCAGCGGGTACCAGAAGGAATCGTTGCTGCGCTCGCTCGACAACGCCCATCGCCTGCTGGCCTCGCCTTCGGCCAAGGCCTTCGATTTGACTCTGGAGTCTCCGGAGACCATCGCCAAATACGCGCCCGGAGGCTGGGATTTCAGTCGCCGATTGGGCGGCGACCGGACCCGGGAGGGAATTTACGAAAAGGCCAATCTCCAGCGCTTTGGCTTGGGGTGCCTCTTGGCCCGGCGTTTGGCCGAGGCGGGTGCCCGATACATCGAGGTGACGACCGAGTACATTCCGTTCCTCAATTGGGATACCCACGAGCGAGGGCACGAAAAACTTGTCCACATGAAGATGGCCATCGACGGGGCGATCTCGCAGTTGGTGCTCGATCTTGAGGAGCGAGGCATGCTCGACAGGACACTGGTGGTGGTGGCGAGCGAGTTCAGTCGCGACATGATGCAGGAGGGCAAGCCGGACAAACCCATCCAAGATCAGGTGCCGGTGCCCCAGCGCATCGATTCACCCGTCAACTACGGCATGCACCGACACTTCACCGATGCGGGCAGCGTGCTGCTCTTTGGCGGCGGAATGAAGCGTGGGCACCTCCATGGTGTGACCGCCGACGAGCGACCCTGCAAGACGATCAAGGACCGCGTCGGCATTGAGGATTTGCACGCGACGCTGTACCGGGCGATGGGGGTTTCACCCAAGCTTTCGTATGAGATTGAAAAGCGCCCGTTCTATGTGACCCGTGATGGTGTCGGCAAACCCATCGGCAGTCTGTTCAGCAAGCCGATCTGAACGGTGAAGCGTGTGTGGTGAGCTTTAAAGAATGCCCACCCAATTGGACGGATACCCTGGGCCCCTTATCGGGAAACGGGGAATACTAGGCTGATGGTTGTGCCACGGCCAGGGCTAGAACGGATACGGGCCTGACCGCGGTGGGTCTCGACCACGCGGGCGACAATTGCCATGCCCAGGCCGTTGCCGCGTGGCTTGGAGGTTTGCAGCAACGACGAAAAAGCGTTCTGCGCCTGCTCCCGGGTCATGCCGATGCCGCTGTCTCGAAACCGAACCAAGACATGGGTTGCCGGACCCTTTCGAACGAGCGGTAGAGCGCGGGATCGAATGCTCAATCGGCCCCCGTCTGGCATGGCCTCGACCGCATTGAGGGTGAGATTCATAAACGCCTGTTCTAGTTGAGTGGCGTCAGCCATCAACAGTGGTAGGTGCGAATCCAGCTCTCGTATGAGCTCGACGCCGGCCGAACGGAGTTTGACCCGGGTCAGCATCAGCAAGTCGTCCAGGACCTGGTTCACGTTGACCTCTTCTAGATGGGGTTCGGCGCCACGGGCGAAATCCAAAACTCGATCCACGATGCGGTTTAGGTGATCCATCTTCTCACCCATGATGCGGACATCGGTTTGGCGGGGGTCGCCGGGACCAAAATGTAAGTCGAGCGAGTGGTGAAGCATTTTCATCACCGTTAGCGGATTGCGGATTTCATGGGCGATCTCGGCGGCCAAGAGTCCCAGGGCGCTCAGGCGTTCGCTTTGGCGGAGGGCCTCTTCGATGGACATGATGCGGTCGTAGAGGCGGGCTTTTTCGAGGGCCAGGGCCGACAGTTCGGCATAGGTCGAAAGGGTGCGGACCTCTTCGTCCGAGAAGACATGAGGCTCGCCCGAATAGATGTTCAGCGTGCCGATGGCCTTTTCCGAGAAGAGGAGAGGAACGCTCAAGAGTGAGACGAGTCCTTCGTGTCGGGCTATACCGACATTCTGGTAGCAACCCGACACTTGCACGTTGTCGACCTGAAGCGGTTTGCGCCTCCGGGCGACGATGCCCATCACACTTTCGGCCAGGCTCACCCGAGGTTTGGAGGCGTAGGCCTTTCCGGCTCCATTATGGGCGCGGAGATCCAGCCACTCGCCCGAGGGGTCCACCATCATTAGTGAACACATCTTGGCCCGCATCAGGACCCGGGCCTCTCGGGTGATGACGGTGAGGGCGTCGTCGACCGAGAGGGTGGAGTTGATGAGTTGGCCCACCTTGAGGAGAGATTCTAGCAACCCGGCCCGTTGGCGTGCCGACTCGTAGAGCCAGGTGTTCCGGATGGCGGGAGAGGCCAGCGATGCGAGTTCCTCTAGGAGGGTCTGTTGTTCTAATGAGAAGGCGTTGAGCCGGTCGGAATCGACATTGATGACACCGCGCACGTCTCCGCCGACGCGCAAGGGTACGGCCAATTCTGAACTCACACCGTCCCGCAAGGGGACGTATCGGCGTTCTTTGGAGACATCGTCGATGCGCATCGTGCGCCCAGATCGGGCCACCTCACCAGTGATGCCCTCGCCCAGGCGGAGTCGGAATTGGTTGGCGTGTCTAGGGAGGCCGCAAGTGGCCTCGATTTCGAGGAAGCCACTGGTTGGATTGATGAGGCAGATGGAACCTGAGTTGCTGTCCATCAGACGGACCACTTCATCGAGCAGTATTTGAAGCGACTCTCGCAGATCGAGGGTTGAGTACACTCGCTGCGCGGTCCGGTGGAGCGACTCTAGGCGGGAGAGGCGGGCCTGGAGGTCGAGAGTCGAGTTGGGCTCATTCACAGGATTCATGATGTTACCGGACCCTCGCCGTGAGAATCAGGCCGGTGACGCTGAACACGAGATTGGGCAGCCAGGCGCCAAGCCACGCCGGAACGATCCCATTCTGACCCATGGCGAATCCCACGCGTTGGACCACGAAGAAGATGAAGGCCAAGCCAATGCTGCCGGCGACCCCGAAGAACAAGTTTCTGCGCCCGGATGGAGCGGCAAACGGCACGGCGATGATCACCACCACCAGGCAAGTCCAGGGTGCTGCCAATCGTGCGTGGAACTGAGTGTCGAGCCATGCCTTCAGGTCAGGCTTAAGCACCGGGTGTAGTTGTTGGTAGTCGACGATTTCCTGCAGCGTCAATTGAGGCCGCTGCATCGGTTTGGCCCGGTTGAAATCGGCGATGCGCAATTCGCTGCGGATGATGTCCGGCGTCTCATTGAGTTCTTTGAGGATTTCCACTCCGGGGAGCCAGAGGGGTTCGCGGTCCTGATGATTTCTGAAGACGTACTCGTTGCCGTTGGTGAAGCGCCAGTTCGAGCCCGTCCATGCCGCGCCATCAGCCAGAAATTGGCGCTGGGCGCCGGGGCGAATGGGTTCTTGGATCACAAGTCCGATGAGCTCACCGCTTCGGGTATCAAACGAGGTGGCCGACCAGTTGATTTGGGTCGTCGTGTCGTGGAAGACGATGTTGGTGATGAGCACCCCGTTGGTGAAGGACTGCAGCGAACCGGGCCACGCGAGCCATTGGTTGGTGCCGGGCAGGGGTGGAATTGGGGTGAAGCGGGTTTCGCGGATGGCGGGATCGGAATCTTCGGCGCTGCGCCACAAGCGTTCGCCGGCCGTCGAGTAGTTCCAGGCGCCGTTGGTCCACTGGGCTGAAGGAATTCGCACTTCGCGATGGGCTCCGGTTCCTAGTGGCATCAACAGACGGATTCCGACCATGTCGCCGGTGGGAGGCAGGAAACGACTGATGCTCCAGGAGCGATGGTCGGTCTGGTTCTCAAAGTGGAACTGGGATTGCCATGCTTCTTTGGGTTTATCGCTGCTGGATTTTCTGGAGGTCAGGTTGTCCTGCCGGCGTTTGGCCTGCGGCATGAGGTTTTCTCCGCTCCAATACAGTGCCAGTGAGAGCAACAACCCGACGGCGAGGTAGGGCACGATGGTTCGCCACAGGCTGATTCCGGCTGCCCGGATCGCTGTCAATTCATGATATCGGGCGTGGTTGGTCAGGGTGTACAGCAGCGACAGCAGCAGTGCGATGGGCAGCGTGGTGTTCAGTAGTTCGGGCAGACCCCAGAGATAGAACTCCATTACTCCAACCAGGCTCAGCCCGGCCTTTTGGAATCGGGTCATGTCGCCCAGAAGGTCGAAGGCGATCCAGAACAGCGTGAAGCCACTGAGGCATACGCCCAGTGGCAGCAGGAGTTCCCGGAGCAGATAACGGTCGAGGAGGCGCATCGGACTCGGCAACCTTATGCAGGATCGATTCGGTTGACCAACTGCGGTTTGCAGAGCTTCTCCTGTGCGGATGGGGATCAGTTTTTGTTGGGGACGGGCTGATGGGGAATGGGAATTTGGGATCCGGGGCGGTGGTGGGTGAACTGCCCGGATCGCTTCCCGGTTGCGTTGACGCGAGTGGGAGGTCTCCGTAGTTTTTGCGGCCATGTCCGCGTTGCTTGATTCGTTGGTTGAATTGATCCGCCGCTCGTCTGCCGAGATTCCGGATGACGTGAATGCGGCGTTGGTCCGCTCGTTGGAGTCCGAGAAAAAGGGGACCATTGCCGAGAGTGCTCTCAAGATCATCGAACAGAACATCGAGCTGGCGAAACGGAAGTCCCAGCCGCTCTGCCAGGACACGGGCAGCGTGCTCTTCTACGTGGACTGCCCCGTGGGCTTCGACCAAATTACTTTCGAGGAAACGGCTCGGGAAGCAGTGACCTTGGCGACCCGCAAAGGGTATCTGCGTCAGAACTCGGTGGACTCGGTGACGGGCAAAAATGACGGGACCAACGTCGGGCCTGGCTCTCCGTCGGTTCATTTCCATCAGCATCGTTCGTCCGAGGTGCAGGTGCGCCTGATGCTCAAGGGGGGCGGTTGTGAGAACGTGGGCGCTCAGTATTCGTTGCCCTTGGAGAAACTCCACGCCAGCCGGGATCTCGACGGGTGCCGCAAGGTGATCCTCGATGCTGTGTTGCAAGCGCAGGGCAAGGGCTGCGGTCCCGGGATCCTCGGCATTTGCATCGGGGGCGATCGATCCACGGGCTATGCGATGAGCAAAACCCAGTTCTTGCGTACCTTGGACGACCGCAACCCGGATCCCGCTCTGGATGCGCTGGAGCAAGATGTGCTGAAGACCGCCAATGAATTGGGCATCGGCCCAATGGGCTTCGGCGGCAAGACGACCCTCCTGGGGGTGAAGATCACCGCAGCCAATCGGGTGCCGGCTTCGTTTTTCGTGAGCGTCAGCTACATGTGCTGGGCCTTCCGTCGTCAAGGCGTCGAACTCGACGCCAACTCGGGCATCGCACGCTGGTTGTACTGATTCGCGCGATTCACCGAGCTGTGGTCCTTCAGTCGGTGGGCTGAGGGCCTATTGCGGTGGTCGGCACAAAAAAGCCCGGGCCACAGCCCGGGCTTTCGTGCGTTTAGAAAGACTGGATCTCCCGGATCACTTCTCCGGCTGATCGTATTCGCCGAGCGGGCGGATCCAGATGTTGCGGAAGCGGACCGGATCTCCGTGGTCTTGCAGGCGGATGGGGCCGGTGCCGTCGTACTTGAAGTACTTCGGGGTGTTCTGGTGGCCGCTGGGGCCGTTGAACTCCTGCTTGTGGTGCAGTGCCACGCCGTTGTGGATGACCGTGACCGAGGCCTTGCGGGTGACCTTGCCTTCGGTGTCGAACAGCGGGCCTTCGAAGATCACGTCGTAGGTGTTCCATTGGCCGGGCTTCTTCATGGCGTTATGCAGCGGGGGCCACATGCCATAGAGACCACCGGCCTGACCGTCGGCGTAGGTCTTGTTGTTGTACACGTCGAGCACCTGCACCTCATAGAGGCCATGCAGGAAGAGCCCGGAATTGCCGCGGCCCTGGCTTTCACCCTTGGGGGGATTCGGGGCGGACCATTCGAAATGAAGCTGAAAGTCTTTGAACTTCTCTTGGGTCTGGATGTCGCCCGTGCCTTTCACGACCTCGAAATAGCCGTTCTCGACTTTCCAGGGAGCCTTGCCGTCTTTGCCGCCCTTCCACTTCGAAAGGTCTTTGCCGTCAAAGAGGACCACGGCGTCGGCCGGGGCCGGGGCCTGATGGCTGAAGGACTCACCCGGTTCTACGATGGGCGGGTTGGGGCGGGTTTTGTCGTGGACCTTCCACTTCTGTCCCGGGATTTGCGGGGTGTTGTCGTAGCCGACGCCAGCGGCGAAGGCGGTTGCGGTGGCGATGGCCAGAGGCAGGAAACGCGCAAGTGTGCTCATGAGGACTGGATGAGGGGCTACGCTCGGTATCTGGTTAGAAAAACTCAATGTTGAAGTCCGACGCAGTTTGGAATTCTTGCACAAAACGGCTTTTCGTCAGTGCCTAGGTTGCCAGAGGATTTGGTCTCCATGAATCACTCTCCCGGTTTTCTCGCCCTGGTCCAAGACGCCCAGACCCGCATCCAGGAACTCTCCATCGACGCCTTGCGTGAACGCCTCAAGGCCAATCCGTCGTTGGTCCTGCTCGACGTCCGCGAGGAGAGCGAGTGGGCCGCCGGGCATGCGACGCAAGCGAGCCACCTGGGCAAGGGTATCCTCGAACGAGATCTCGAGGTTCGGTATCCCGACAAGTCGGCGGAAATCGTGATGTACTGTGGCGGGGGATACCGCAGTGCTCTGACCTGCGACGCGGCGCAGAAGATGGGCTACCAGAATGTCCGTTCCCTCATCGGTGGCTACAAAGGCTTGGTGACAGCCGGATGGCCCATGACGCACTAAAGATGGAATCCGGCTCGGGATCGTT
>CAINWP010000141.1 GCA_903854475.1 uncultured Verrucomicrobiota bacterium | reverse complement strand
GTCGGCACACGCGGACCGCTCGGAGATCGGTCCCTACCTAGGAGCAGGGTCGGACTCGGAGGCTCTTCGGGCTACATCGCGGATTCCTGCTGCAAACTGGGCGTTCTTGGCGCTTGGATCAGGCGCTGAAATTCTGACCGTCGCTCAGGGGAGAGCTCGATTGGAATCTTCAGATGCGCCCTGGTCAAAAGAGGACACGATCGTTGGATTTTAATAAAACCTGAATTGAGACACTACCCAAGCGGCGCGATCCGAGGACTCACGCTGCGAAACTACAACAACTCCGACACAAGCCCTGATTCGAGTACGAGTCCTTGGGAGCCAGGCCAAGCGGCACGTTGCCGAAATCCATGATCCAGAAACGCGGAGCGCCCCCGGGGATTAATGTAGACCACATGGACCGGGCTACGGGTCGCATGGTGTGCGAGACGTTGAACCACACGCTCCAAGGTCAAACCGACGAACGGGTTGTACAGAAACACCACCAACGGACCTTCTGGGGGCTTAAAACGGGCCGCATCCATAATCTGGATGTCGATACAAACTTCCGGATGCCTCAATCGAAGCGTTTGAAGGTTTCGTTCGGCCAGAGTCGCTAGATCGCGAGACACTTCGACTCCGATGAGTTGGCGAAATCCAGCGAGGATACCCACGGCCAGTCCCCGGCCTTTCCCACAACCGTAGTCCACAAACGTCGCCTCCGAACGCAACTCCGTCGGCAGCCGATTTAAGATCTCCAGCGCCAGTCGCGGATCGACTCCCTGATACTGCATCGCATCGGACATCCGAAACTCGGGCTCGCTGGCTTCATGCCGAACTTCCCGTGGAAAGAATGCCGACAGCCCGTGTCGACGATCAAAAGACCATTGGGCGACTAATTGGCTCACCCCATTGCAGACGCCCTCTCGCCGCAGAGCAGCGAGGGCGAGCAACGCGTATTTTCTGATCACCCAGGGAGAAACTTTGGAGGAAGCAATCTCCATATGTGCAACCCTGTTCTCCCCATGCGTCCAAGAGGCTTCATTGGGGTGACATTTTCGAGTCATTGACTCGGAGGCGTTGCCGGGCCAATCACCGATCAGATAGATTACTCGCTGAGCAATCGCATGAGAACCCTGGCCAATTGGACAACGGAAACCCTCTTCAACTATGTCCACGGGAACTATCTGGTCTACAACACCTGCTGGGAGGATCCCCGGCTCGATCGGGAAGTTCTTGGTCTGGGTGCGCAGGATGAATTGGTCCTAATTACTTCGGCGGGCTGCAATGCTCTGGACTACGCGCTCGACGGACCTCGACGGATTCATGCCGTAGACATGAACTTCCGCCAAAATGCCCTGCTGGAGCTCAAGCTGGCCGGCATACGAAACCTGGAACACGACGAGTTTTTTGCGATCTTCGGTGACGGCGGAACTCCGGCGTTTCGGGCTTGGTACCAACAACGATTACGGCGTGACCTACCGTTTTTTGCCCAACAGTACTGGGATGATCGAACCCACTTTTTCGCGCGACGCAAAACCGCAGACTCATTCTATCACAGGGGCACCACCGGAGTTTTTGCTAAATCCATGATGCGCTACTTCCGATTGGCAGGAGTCTTGGATGACCTACGAAGTTTATTTTCAGCCGGATCCCTGGAGGAACAACGCGCCATCTACTTCGGGCGCGTCCGTGAGAAGTTCTGGCGACCGTCCATACGCCGCGCCCTTCGCTCGGATTTCGCGCTCAGTCTCTTGGGGGTTCCTGCTGCTCAGAGAGATCACTTGGAGCGGACCTGCGGGCAAGACATCGCGGCCTTCATGGAGGACTGTGTGGAGACGGTCTGCACACGACTACCGGTGACCGACAACTACTTCTGGCGCCTGTATCTTTTTGGACGCTACACCCAGGACTGCTGCCCGGAATACTTGCGCGAGCCGAACTTTCAACGACTGAAAGCCGGCCTGGCCGACCGGATCGAAACCCACACCAACAGCCTCACCGGCTTTCTTCGCCAACATACCCGTCCCCTGTCTCGATTCGTGCTCCTCGATCACATGGACTGGCTGAGCCACCGGCATCCCGAGGCACTGGCCGACGAATGGCAGGCCATTGTGGATCGGGCCAGTGCGGGTGCACGAATTTTGTGGCGGTCCGGGGGGGTCTCCGCTGACTTCGTAGATCCGGTGCCTGTCCGCCACCAAGGAAGCCAGACACGCGTGGGTGAATTGATCAGGTACGATCGAGCCCTGGCCACCGATTGCCACCGTCGGGATCGCGTCCACACCTATGGCAGCTTCCATATCGCACACCTCGCCGCCTGAGCCCTCGGCTCAAATTCTCTGGTCTACCGACGCCGTTCGAGCAATCGGTGGCGGTGACTGCGGGGCACCCGCCTACTGGCGGCGAGTCGTGGGTGATCATTTCCGCCCGGCAATGAACCTGAATGGTCGCGCGGGATGGGTGACCCATGGCACCTTTGGCTGTCCCATCACAGTGCACGATCGTCGACGCACCGACTCCTATCCGGTGTCGATGATGACCCAATATCTCGACTATCCGCGGGCTGAATTAGACCACCTTTCCAGCGGTCCCCTGCGACTGGGTGCACGATTCGGTCTGGTGGCCTTTGAGGCGATCCTGCGCGGTGCTATGGCCGATCGTACCGTTCAATGGAACAGTTGGATGTTTTCAACCAACCCCGTACCTGAGGGGCTTTTGGGATCGGTGGGGGCCATCACCCGCTCATTGGTGCAAGAGTTCCCTGAGCATGCGGTGGTTCTAAGGAATGTCGACGAGGTCGGCGCCCCGGGACTGGCCGATCAGCTCGTCCAACAGGGTTACCGCCTGCTAACCAGTCGGATCGTCCATTGTTTTGACGCCCGTCAAAGACCCTTAAGGAACACATCAACGCTGCGCCGGGACGGCAAGGAGTTCGCCGGTGACACCCGCTACCGATGGGTCCATCCCTCGGAGATCTTAGACTCCGATGCAGCCCGTATTGCTGAGCTCTACCGAATGCTCTACCTGGAAAAGCATTCTTGGCTGAATCCGCACTATGACGAGGCCTTTGTCCGTGCGGCCATCCGCGGTCGCTGGCTGGAGTTTCACGGCCTTCGCGATCGCTTGGGTCGATTGGTGGGTATTTGGGGATACTTCACCATCGACACCACTATCACGACGGTTCCCTTCATCGGCTACGACACCACGTTACCACCAGAATTGGGCCTCTATCGACAGCTCTTTCTCGGGATCCACCGCGAGGTGACTCATCGAAAGCAACTGCTCAACTACAGCTCCGGGGCGGGCGAATTCAAACGCCGCCGAGGTGCCTTGCCCACAGTCGAATACAACGCGGTTTTCGATCGCCATCTGCCCGAACGGCGGCGCATGGCCTTCCGCATCGCTGGCCTGCTCTTGAATCGCCTGGCCCGGCCGTGGCTCGAGGCAAGCGGTCTGTAAGCACAGGGCAAACCCTCTTAAATGGCATTCGAGAAACACCGCCACCCGACGGTCACTGAAAGGTCACCCACCGTTGTCCAAACGGACACTTCTCGGTAACAGGTCCTCGGCACGGTGTTTCGATGGATTACCCCCGGTCGCTTTTTGGGCGGCAAGCAGCCGTTTGCACACTTCTGGCCCTCGTAATGGGTTTCGGCGAAGGGGTCGTGGCGGAGTCCTCTACCCCCATCCGACGTCCGCGAAGTGGCACCGCCACCAACGGCCCGGTTTCGGCCAAGGTTCTTGCCCGAAGCCATCCCACTGAAGCCCTGAAATCGTGGATAGATCAGCTTCCCACCGCCCCAGCAGGTGTCTCGGACCTACGTTTTGACGAGTTTTTCCAAAGTCCGATCGGACCCAAGGGCTTGGAGTTCTCACCGCGGCTGCTGGAACTTTCCGGCCAACGCGTCCGGATCCTCGGATACCAAGTCAAACAAAGCCGCCCTACTCCTTGGACCTTGATGCTGGCCCCGATGCCTCTGGTCAGCAACGAAGTGGAGTTTGGCTTGGCCGAAGACCTGCCGCCCACCGTGGTTCGAGTGCTCCTGCCCCGCGGTCACCAGCCTCTGACCCCGCATTCGAGCGGTTTATTCCTGTTAACCGGTCGGTTGGAAGTGGGCAGCCGCGAAGAACCGGATGGACGGCACTCGTTAGTCCGCCTCCATCTGGACCGCGACAACTCCACCTCGACGGCCTCAACGCCCGGACTTCAAGGCGAAGCCGCACCGACCAACCCCCTTTCTGCTTCGGAGGGCCTCCGACGCTGAAACCACGGCCGCCACTGGGCGAACCCGTGCACTCATCCGTACAAACTCAAACTCATGAAACACTCCCTGACCCGACTAGTGGGTTCGCTGGGCCTCTGCGCAGCAACCCTGGGCACCCTCGGAACCGCCTCCGCTGATCCGACGGTCTCCCGACTCACTCCGCCAAGCGCCCTGTTCAGCTTCGGCGACACCACACCCCCGATCATCGCCCGGTTCTTCGCCGGACAACGTTTTGATTTGGCGGCAACCGTTCGGCCGGATGCCGGAACCACGATCACCGGCTCTGTATTTTCTGTGGACGGCGCTCCCGTGAGCGACGCGTCGCTGAGCTTCACAAAAGCAGACAAGGTCACCGTGACCAACAGTGTTCAGGTCGCCTTCCGGGCCTACTCCAACACCAAGCCGGGCATCCACACCTTCAGCGTGTCGGCGACCCAGTCGGATGGAAAGACCGTGCAAGCTTTTGGTAATTTCGAGGTCATTGCTGCCGTTCCGCAGGGTCGGCGCGCAAAGAATGTTATTTACCTGATCGGCGATGGCTTCGGGATCGCTCACCGAACGGCTGCGCGGATCATAGGCCAGGGGGTGCAACTCGGAAAAGCCAACTCCAAGATGGCCATCGATTCGATGCCTTACACAGCGATCGCCCAGACTCACTCGTTGAACTCGATCATCACGGATTCCGCCCCGGGCGCCCACTGCTACTCCACTGGCAACAAGGCCAACAACAACGAAGAGGGCGTTTTCCCCGATGACACGGCGGCGGCGTTTGACAATCCCCGCATCGAATACCTCGGATCCTATTTATTGCGAACCTCCGGCAAGACCTTGGGCATCGTCACGACGGCCGATGTGTTCGACGCGACTCCGGCCGCCTTCGCCATCCACACCTCCAACCGCGGCGCCGGCACCGGCATCTGCGATCAATACCTGGACGAGGGCGTGACCAACCGCGGCCTCCGCGTGCTCTTGGGCGGCGGACGTAAATGGTTTTTGGGCGCCGGCACCAATGGGTCGGCTCGCGCCACCTCCAGTGACTACGTCCTGCCGCAGGATATCGCCAGCCGCTGGGGAGTCCCTGCGGGTGCCTCCGATCCCTCACGCGATTTGCTAAGCGACTTCATCAAGGCGGGTTTTAGCTATGCGCCAGACAAGACCTCGCTCGACCTCCTGCCCTCGAACACCACCCGCCTGCTGGGACTGTTCTCGTTCTCCAACATGAACGTGGCCAAGGACAAGATCGACAAGCGCCGCGGCGCCTCGACCGTCGTGGATGATTTCGGTTTCCCCGACCAGCCCATGCTTGACGAGATGACCGCCAAGGCCTTGCAAGTGCTCTCCAAGAACAAAAACGGATTCACCCTGATGGTGGAAGGCGCCTCAATCGACAAGCAGGCCCACGCCATGGACACCGAGCGCTGGCTCCTCGACACCTTGGAGTTCGACCGTGCCGTTGCGACCGCCCGGGCATTTTTGGCCACCGACCCCGACACGTTGATCGTCGTTTGCGCTGACCATGAATGCGCGGGCGTCAACATCATCGGCGCCTCCCGCGTCACCAACGCCAAGCTCACCGAACTGTCCCAAGGCATTGGCAACACCAATAACGCGATCCGCGAGTCGGTGGTGGGTACCTACGACAACGCCGGTTTCCCGGTTTACACGATGGCGGATGACGGCTATCCGACCACCACCGATCCCGACAACAAGATGCTCATCGGCTACGCCGCCAACGCCGACCGCTACGAAGACTGGCTGACCAATCCGCTGCCGCTGCAAGACAGCCAGCAGCCCTTCGGCAAGGTCGCCCCCTTGAGCACTTACCCGGCGGGTCCGTTGAATCGGGACACCAACGGAACCTTCCTCGTCACCGGTCAGGTTCCCAGCGCCGCGGCGGGCAGCCAGGCCGTTCACACGGCCTCGGATATTCCGGTCTATGCCGAAGGACGTGGCGCGAGCCTGTTCCGGGGATCGATCGACAACACCGATGTGTTTTTCAGTGTCATGCAGGCCGTCTTGGGCGGCGTGCCGGTGACCAAGTGAATCGGGCGCTTCTCCCGAACCACCTTTCACTATGATCAACCCTTCATTCTCGGCCGCTCTGATGGCGGGCCTGCTCCTCGCGACCGCGTCCCAAGCGCAGTCCATCTCGATCACCTTCGATGCCCTGAACTCCGGGACACCGGCCAACCAGGCCGCGCCGACGGGTGTTAGCTTCGGCGAGGCCACATGGTCTCCCGACTTTAATACTGACGGCGACGAAATCGCAGGCACCGAACGCTGGCGCCTCTTCGACGGCTCCAGCCCTATCCTGGTGCGCAACCCGGCGTTCTACGACCGCGGTAGCGCTCCGTCGGGGTTGGTGGCGCTCGACGGAGTGTTCCAACCGACCCTCGTGCGGTTTAGTTCACCGCAAATGCTGGCCCAGTTCTCGGTGACGCTGGACAAGGACACCTATGGAGACCCCGGTGCAACGATTCAGTTCTACCGAGTTAGTTCCACTGGCAACACCTTGCTCGCGTCCATTCCGGCCAATCAGACGAGCCCCGGCTTCACCGCCGCCTTGGCGGCACCGATCAGCGGCGTCGACATGGTGCTGCTGCCTTCCGGCGCCTTGTACGACAACATCCAGTACTCATCCGTGCCTGAGCCCAGTTCCGTAGCCCTCAGCCTCGTAGGATTGGCCGGGTTCGGAGCCCTCCTCTTCCGGCGCCGCGCTTCGGCTCAACGCTGAGGTTTGCAACGTTGCTTTAAGATCACCCCTCGTCGCACCCCTGCGGCGAGGGACTTTTGCTTTTGAGGGATACCCGGCTCCCAAACGCGCAGGGCCTCGGCGCAAAATGTCACCGTTCTGTTTCCTGCGCGTCATGCTTGTGTGACGCGTCGGCCAAAAAGTCTAAAAATTACGATGGGTCTAGATTCCTCTCTCTTGCTCAACGAAGGGCGCCTCAACAGGGGGGAGGAGTGGGACTTTCCAAGTTCAGGCTGGACCTTCCTGTGGCTGGTTTCTGGGGACGCCTACCTAATGGGCGAGACCCCTAGCCGCGCCTTGTCCACCGGGATGGTCGCGATCCATGGCGGAAACTGTTTGCTGAGGCTACGGGCCAGCCAACTGGGCAGCCTTTCGTTCCGTTGGTTTCGACTAGATCCAACCACGCTCTTCGGGATCTTCACGCTGTTGGAGCGTCGCCGGATCGACCATCCGGATCAAATCGACCCCACTCTGCCTTGGGTTCTCGACCGGGAGAATCCCGCTGCTCAACGCTTCACCAACACCCACCTCTCCAACGACACCGGATCGCTGGAGCAACGGGCGCGGTTGTTGGAGTTGGTGTCTACGGTCCTGTCTCCCCCTGCCTACAAGTCCTCCATACCCGTGGGTTCACCACGGGATGCGGGAGATCGACTGGAGGAACTGCTCCACCAACTGACCGACGCGCAATTAATGACTATGCCCGTCGAGGAATTGGCCCGCCGTTGCCACTGCGAGACCCGACGTCTGCTGTTGATTTACCGGGAACGCTTCGGCGGTAGCCTGCCGGGACAACAACGGGAATGGCTCAAGGTGAAGGCCTGCGCGATGCTGGCCCAAGCCGACTCAGACATCGCCTCGGTGGCCAAGGCTTGCGGCTACGAGGGTGCAGACGCTTTTCGGGCGTGGTTCCGAAGGCAGTTCGGAATGGCGCCCACTCAGTGGCAACAGCAGCAGGCATCTCAACGTTCCAGTACCAGATCCATGACAATCGTGTAACGAATTCGAGTAGCATTCGTATCACGTTTGTCACAAACACGACAAACTGCCGCCATCTGCAGTTGCAAAGATCTTGCCGCATGAACGCTTCGATCCGCCGGATCACCGTACTCGCCGCCACCTGCGCTGCCGCCGCATGGATGGTCGGCTGCGCCTCCTCCTCGGCTAAGCTCAACCATCTCTCCCTAGGAATGTCTCGCGACGAGGTTGTGAAGACTCTGGGTCGCCCACACGCCATCTCGGCCCAGGGCGACGTGGAGTTCCTCACCTACAACCTCCTCAACAAGGGCGTCGGTGACATGAAGGAATTCGTGGTGCGCATTCAAAAGGGCTCCGTCGAGTCCTTCGGCGAACGGTCCAACTTCGGATCTAGCCTCTTCGGAACAAACGCGCCCGCTGGGGCCACCGCGAAGTAATCGGCCGAGCACCCTAAACTTTTTCAACGAGAGACCGATCGATCATGGACCCGTTCCAACCCATCCTCGCCAACGCCCTCACCTTCGCTTTCGAGAAGGCGACGATCGAGGGCAAGATGACCATCTCGGCCCTGATCCTAGTATCGATGGTCTCCTGGTCGGTGATCATCACCAAAGGCCGTCAAATCTTGAAGGCCCGCGCCATGAGCAGGAAGTTCCTGGCCGCCTATCGGGAGTCCAAGGATCCGATGACGCTCTTCCGCGACAAGCGAGAGTTTTCCGGAGCCCCGGCCTTCGAGATCTACACCTCCGGTTGCGGTGAAGTGGAGTACCACTTGGAGAACAACCCGGTGACGGTAAAAGGTAAGAAGCGCATTAGTGTCGAGTCCTTCCAGTCCGTTCAAGTGGCCCTAGAGCGAGCGGTCAGCGCCGAGGCGTTGTCGCTAGAAAAGGGCATGATCATCCTGACCACAGCCGTTTCGGGCGGCCCCTTCATCGGTCTTCTAGGCACGGTTTGGGGCGTGATGGAAACCTTCTCTGGCATTGCCATGGCGGCCAGCGCGAGCCTCACTGCGATGGCTCCGGGTGTCGCCGGCGCACTCATCGCCACGGTCGTCGGTCTCTTCGTGGCCATCCCTGCGATGTTCGCCTACAACCTAATGATCACCGCCATCCGCGGCATCACGCAGGAGCTAGATAACTTCAACTCCGAGGTGATGACCGACCTGGAGCACCAGTACGTCGACAACCGCGCTCTGGCGGACGAAATCGCCGACGCGCTGCGGAACATTAACTTCGGTCAGCAGGCTCAAAATCCGAACCATCGCCCATGAGCGCAGCAGCCGCCGGGCGTCGTGGACGCAAAAAATATTCCGCATCCCATCACCATGCGATGGGTGAACTCAACATCACCCCGCTGCTGGATTTGGCCTTCGTGCTTCTGGTGATCTTCATCATCACCACAGCGCCCTCGACCAACGACATCGACATCAACCTGCCCTCGGCCGCGCAGCAGCCGCCGCAGAACCAAACCAAACAAGACATTAACAATGTCACGGTCGATGCCGCGGGAAACATCTACTTCAACGCCGAGCCCATCACCCTCAAGAAGCTTGAGGATGAGATCATCCGCTTCCGCAAGAGCAACCCAGACCTGAGCGTCGTGGTGCGTGGCGACGAGAACGTGAACTACCAGAAGGTGGTTCAAGTTCTCGACATCCTAACACGGGCCAATGTGACCAAGATCGGCCTCGCGACGGACACCGCGGGCGCTGCGAAATAAAGAACCGTCATGGCCCGCAACGCCAAAAAGAAGACGGACCGCTCGAGTCTGATCATCTCGATGATCGTCCACGTCCTAGCCTTGGGTGGTCTGGCCTATTTGGCCCACCGGGCTGGGTTCGTGCCGCAGGCGATTTATCAAATCACCGGCATCCGTCCGCCGGAGAAACCCAAACCGAAGCCCAAGCCTCCGGAACCCTCACCGGAGATTCCCAAGCCCAAAGCGAGCGACATCGTCGAGGAGACCGCAGCCCCACCGACTGCCACCGCGCCGGCCACGGCCGCACCGCCGACCGCGACGGCCGCCCGTTCCGATGCGCCCCCCGCCCAAGGGGGCGGCGCGGGCAATTTCTTCAAGGCCGAAGTCCGCAAGCCCGACGCGGCACCGGTCCGCCCCATCCAGGGCAAACCCGGTACAGGTGCCGGCACTTTGGGTGCTTCTAAGTCCACCGCTTCCGCCACCGCGGCCAAGTCGGCCTTTGATGACGCGACCACCAAGCCCAGTACCGTGGCGGCCGTGTTGGAAGAGCGAAAGAACGCGGCCACGTCACAAGAAGCCATCAGCGCAGAGCAAATCGCGCGGACCGGTGGCGGCGACGCCTCACAAATCACCACCAAAATCACCGGCGTGGTGGCGACGGACAACCGCCAGATCGTCATCCGCGGCCTGAATGACCGGTACAACATCGCCACCCTGAATGGTGCAGAGCTTCCGAGTGCCGACCCTCGACGCCGGGCGCCTCAACTTGACCTAATCCCCGCCGCCATGATTGACCGGGTGGTGGTGAGCAAGACCTTCACTCCCGATCTTCAGGGCGGATTTGCCGGCGGCGCAGTGAACATCGTCACCAAATCCTTCCCAGCCAAGGGCTTCACCACGGTCTCCGCCGGAACCGGGCTCAACAGCTCGGCAACAATGAACGAGGGCTTCTTGAAGATTCCGGGTGGCGCCAATGATTTCTGGGCGATGGATGATGGTTCCAGAGCGCTGCCCTCAAAGGCACTCATCGATCCGTCGATCATCACCGATGCTCAGCGTCCGTGGCGCAACACCACCCAGCAAGCAGCGGGTGCCGAGCGACTGGCCTTGGCCCAAAAGTACGACGCGGCCTTGCGTTCTTTCAACAACACCACCTTCGCCCCGTCGATGGGCCAACCGGGGCCAAACTCCAATTTCGCGGTCTCGAGCGGCGACACCACGTGGCTTTTCGGCCGACGCTTTGGCTGGTTCGGAACCTTCAATCACGATCGCCAATTCCAGTTCTACGAGAATGCCTTCCGCGGTCGCTATTCTTACGGCACCGATCCGGTAGACGGGGGCCCACTTATCCGCACCTCCGAATTCCGACGCGATCAGTCGATCATAAACGTCGGATGGGGTGCCGTGGCCAGCACCGCCATGGAGTTGATGCCCGGGCATGAATTGTCCTTCAGCTTCCTCAACAACCAAAGCGCCCAGCAATATATCACCGAAGAGACGGGGCAGACGATCAACCAGTTCCAACCGGGATCCGAAGAGCGGACCCGTATCGAGCAGTTGACCTACCGCGAGCGCTACTTGCGCAACTTCCAGTTCAAGGGTCGCCATGAATTCCGCGAAGTGGGATCCACCCAACTGGACTGGAGCTTCTCGAGTTCGGGCACCGGCGAGAATTCCCCCGACGAACGCATCTTCCCGATGATCGTCTCTCCGTCGGGCAATGGTTTCACCAACGTCATCGCCCAGTCGGCGGAGCTGCCCAACATCAACCAGCCTTCCCGCTTCTTCCGCGACTCACAGGACAAGAGCTGGAACTTCCGCAGCGACCTCACGATCCCCTTCACGCCCGGAAATGGCCTCGAGAGTTCCATCAAAGTCGGCGGCAACATCCTCGAATCCGAACGCCGATTGCGTGAACAACGCTTCGAGTACGAAATCAGCCAGACCACCGGTGCCAATCAACCCGATGTGGTCGGCTACGCCAACTCGGTCCTCAACTTCCAGGGCCAGCAATTCATCACCAACGCCACGGGATCGGGAGCCAACTCGCGCACGGCCTACTACTTCCCCAACGCCACCTTCCTGCGCTCCGGATTGCCCTTCGACGGCTACGGCTACGATGGAACCCAGTCCATTCCCGCCGTGTACGCCATGGCTGATTTATTTGTGCTACCGAAGTTCCGCCTCGTGGGCGGGGCCCGATTCGAACAAACCGACCTCAAGGCCGAAGTGCTTCCTCGAAGCCGGATTCTGGGATCTTCCTCCAGCGGCAACATCGCCACAACGGATGTGCTTCCCTCCATCGGTGGGGTATTCCCGATCACCTCCAACTTCAATTTGCGGCTCAACTGGTCGCAGACGATCGCTCGCCCCACCTATCGCGAGTTCGCCCCCTTCGAGTACTTTGACACCTTCGACGGCTTGGCCTACCGCGGTAATGCCGACCTCAAGCGTTCAGAAATTGAGAACTACGATGCGCGGGTAGAGTGGTTTCCCCGGCCCGGCGAACTCCTCTCGGCGGCCTATTTCCGAAAAAACATTCTCAACCCGGTTGAGCCCTACATCGCCGACAACGCCGCAGGCATCGTGAGTTTCACCAACAATGCCAGCGCCATCGTTTCGGGTTTCGAGTTTGAAGCGCGCAAGAACTTGGCCGCCCTCGACCCTCTTTTGGCGGGCATTACTCTCGGCGGCAACGCGGCCTTAATCAGTTCCGAGGTCGATGTGTTTTATCCGGTGGGTAATGGCGTCGGCCTCTACAATCGCCCGTTGTTCGACCAACCCAAGTACATCCTCAACTCCGACCTCGCCTGGGAAATCGCCCGGAGCCGTACCACCTTCTCGGTGTCCTTCACCCGCAGCGGCCAACGACTGGCGGTCGATGGCGGCCAAGGCAGCCCGAACATTTACGAGCAACCCATCAACACGCTCGACTTCTTCGTCAACCAGCGTCTCGGACGGCGTTGGAAAATGCGCTTCGGCGCGCGCAACCTGCTGGATCCGGAGATCCGCCAGACCCTCATCAACGACCTCGGTACCCGCGAGGAACGCTACGGCGACCAGTACGTCTTCCGCAGCTACAAGCGCGGCATCACGGTCAGCCTGACCCTGTCGGCCGATTTTTAAATCACACCGACCAGGCGAACAGGGCCAGGTTCCGGGCCTCAGGGTCCCGCGGCTGCCAGACGGCTGCGGTACTCCTGGCGAGCGTAATCGAAAGCAGCGACGGCCTGACCGTGCTCGGCCCCAGTAAAGAAGCGCTCTTTCTGCTTCCAACACTGTTCTACCGAATCCAGACACCACTGGATGGAACGTCGCTCGCGAATCGGCTGACCGCCGACCTCGATGAAGATCGGGTTGGTGTGCGAACTCGGCAAGATTCGCAGGGCGTACCAGCCGCTGCGCGTCACCGGGTGAGAAATCTCGATGGGCTTCAGCGCTCCATCGGCCTCAATTTCCATGCGGGCTACCGCGATGCCGTTCTCGATTAATTCCACCGGCACCTTCCGGCTGGCACCGATGCGAGCCCGCTCGATATGCCAGTAAGGCTGCTCACTAAACTTGCGCCTCTGGATGTCGACCTGCGGTTGCTCGTTGAGCCGGGCCGCAGCCTGAACCCGGAACACCACCGGGCGTCCCTTAGCCAATTGCAGAGAACTCCCCTGCTCTCCCATGACGACCGTGTCGGCCCGGAAGTCCATCAAGTGACTGCGCCCATCCCCGACATAATTGCGTCCGGCTCGGATTCCCTCGCACCAGTCTTCATAAGACCAGCGTTCTGGGAGCTTCACATAGCTGCGTCCCAAACCCACGCGCTCGCCGTAGATGCAGGGGAAATCGGTCTCGCCGCTAATGCGGGTGCGATAGCCGGCATTGAGCGTGTGGTACCAAATGTTCAACTCCCACGGATAGGGCGTGTCGACGGTGCTAATGAAGTCTACCGCGGGCACGAGTTTACCATCCGGACCCGGCACGTTGTGGGTCACGTCCACGATGTATTCATTGGCACCGATGCCGCTGAAGGGTGGGATCTTTTGAGTGGGCAACTCGGTCGAGTCGAGCTCCAGTCCCCAACCGCTGTGCGCCGGGCCGGTGAGGGCTCCCTGGGCCTTGGCCCACTTGAGGGTGTTTAGCCCCAGCGTCGGCCAGTGCTTCTTGGAGTCACCGCCCGGGTACAGTTGCTGACGCAGGCGCAGCAAACACAAATGACCCGAGTTGTGGGACCCGAACCCGCTGACTTCCACGTCGTAGCGCAGCAAGTAGGGCCAACGACTGACCGGGTCATCGGATCCGGTGAAAAACTGCTTCTGGTAGTCGAAACACGGCCCCCATGTGAGGTTGGCTCCGATCTTGAGATCTTCACCCAGCACATGACGCATCATGTCCGCGGCGAGGACTCCTTCGGTCGGCTTTTCATAGTGCGCGCAGCCGGCGGCATGAATGTGGTGATCACCTGAAATCCAACCGCGGGTGGAGGGATCAATCCACCGCCGCACTTGGAAGCGCCAGCGATTGGTTTTACCGGCAGCGACTTCCAATGCGTGCCGCTGAATGAGCGATTCGGGTCCGCGGGAGAATTCGACCGAATACTGGCCGGCCGGCAAACCGATGGATTCGCCGTCATTCCGATAAACTTGCGGGTGGAAGAAGAAGTCCGGAGCCAACCGCTTGGACTGGGCCGGGAACACATGCCCCCGAGAATCGGTGATGAGTAAGGCTGCAGTGGTGGGCTTGCCGTGTTCATCCAGCACCTCGAGATGCACCGGGACGGCGGGCTGGCAGGTGAAGAGAGCGTCCACTTCGCTGCGAAAACCCAGGTCTTGGGAGCCCTGACCGACATCGAAGATCAACTTCGCCTCGCGACGACCCGCATCCCGGGAATAAATCTGAACAAGCCGGTACTCCACGGGAAGCCCTCCCAGTTCCGGCTTCAAAGGAGCGGCCTGTACCAGCGAAACATCTAGCCAGCGGTCGGGAACCGTCTCGGCGGGAGATCCATGCAATCGGGCCGCCTGAGGACTACTCACCCGGAGGGCCGAGGTGGTCCCCGCCTCGTTGTGAACCTTCACCAAGAAGGTCACCCAACCCGTTTCATGGAGGACGGCCGGTGCGGGTCCCGGCGCGGCTTTGACCCGCATCTCCGGCGTGACTTGGACGGCCACCAGCACATGGGCGTCCAAGATTTGCTGGGTACGGGTGCGGGCCTTGTCGGGGTTTTTATCCGTGAGTGCCGCCTCGAGATCGGCGCGTTCCTTCGCATTGAGAGGAGATCCCGCCAGCGTCAGCGCCTCGGACACCCGGCGCACCTGAGCAGCAAAGGGTTGCCAATCGGGCACGGGCAACACGGGCAACTCAGCGGCATCAGAGGAGGTAGCCGAGAGGGCAAGCACGACTGCCAGACAGCGGAGGCGATGGAGCGTGTTCATGGTCAGGATAAAAATCAGGGACCTTCTAGGGGATTGAGGCGAATTCTGCCTCAAGAACTTGCTGCGACGCAAGTCAGCCCAAAACTCTTAGCCCCCACCGTAGACGACCCATTCCCTCACGGGATGGGCACCTGAGCCGGCACTGCCGCCTGGATGCGCTGGAGATCGACATCAGCAGGACCGGATCCAGGCTGAAGTACCAACCACCCGGATTTCTGGGCCGCGGCCAAGGTCGCTGGATCCCGCCAGCGCCAAGACTCCGTATGCCCATCGGGAAAAGACACTGTTGCCGCGCCTGCATGCCGCAATCCGGGAAAGCTAATCCAAGTCGGCAACGACGTCCCAAAGAGGGTCCACCGATTCGGCGCATTAATACCGAAGGCACCCTGCTGAATGCTTTTTTCGTGCTCATCGATAAAATACAAGGCCCGTGACGGTCCTGGATCGGTGATCTGACTCATCTTATGCCAACACTTTGAGAAATTCTCATCCGTGGGCTGCGTCACCAAATTCATGTACGCGCTCATGGACACGCTGCGATTGCGGCGGATAAACCCCTGATCGCGGACCGTCGAACGATCGGACGGGCACAGGTAGATTCCCGGAGTTTGATTGTATTTCCAGAAGACACCCACCGCGAGATTCGACGCGGATGTGTCTGTGTACGCATTGCCTTGAAGCCAAGAAGTAGAACGAATGTTCCACGCCTCCCGCCCACCGCCGCCGCCGGACAAGAACGCCTCGTTCGGTGCGAGGACGTCTAAATTGTCATCGGCGTATAATTGCGCACAAATCTGAAGCTGCCGGAAATTACTGGAGCAAGCACTGCCTTGGGCACGCCCCTTGGCCTTAGCCAGCGAAGGCAACAGCAATGAAGCCAAAATGGCGATGATGGCGATGACCACCAACAATTCGATGAGAGTGAAGCCCCGTCTATACGGAGACCCACAAGACACTTCTACTCGATGGGCCATTTCAGAAGATGCAACGCGGCATCCCGGCGCTCAAGCCGGATCCTCAACAGTATCGCTGACGATCGAGTGACATTAGGGTCACAAATCATCGAGCCGGTGTTTCCATCCGACACCCATTTGACTGCTCCCTATCCACGGGCCGTAGCTTCAGATAGAGTCGTCTGCGTCATGACGAAGACGTTCGCGGAACTGGGCTTCGAGGGTCGGCTCATTGCCGTCGAGGGGCTCGATGGCTCGGGCAAATCCACCCAGATTTACCTCCTCAAGCGCTGGTTGGAGATGCGCGGATTCAAAGTCTTCTTCAGCGAGTGGAATTCGTCGGCACTGGTCAAAAGCGCCACCAGCAAGGGCAAGAAGCAGAACTTGCTGACGCCGACCACATTTTCCCTCATCCACGCCACCGACTTCGCTGACCGCTACGAGCGCCAACTCTTGCCGCTGCTCAAGGCGGGGTATTTGGTGCTCTGCGACCGGTACATCTTCACGGCCTTCGCCCGGGACGTCGTTCGCGGATGCCCCCAGGCCTGGGTACGCGGCCTCTACAGCTTTGCTGCTCTGCCCGACATCACCTTCTTCTTCCGCTCGCATCTCGAAGTCTCGCTCAACCGCATCTTGGATAATCGACCGACCCTCAAGCACCACGAGGCGGGCATGGACCTGGGCCTTTCCAGCGATCCGTACGAAAGCTTCCGCATCTTTCAGGGCCGCATCTTCGAGCAATACTTGGCCATGAGCACTGAGTTCAACTTCGTGGTCATGGATGCCAACCAGCGCATTGAGGAGCAGCAGGGACTCGTCCGCCGCCTGGTTGAGACCCGTATCGATCTACCCACCTTCACCGCCACCAAATAACTCGAGATATGGCCAGGAAACCCAAATTCTCTCCAACGGACGACGCGGAAGTGCTCGTTCCGAAGGTCACGCCCAAGCGCTTCTTTGGTCTGGGTCTGCCCGGGGTGGAGATCGAAAAACTTTCCGGCAAACTCATCGTGGTCGAGGGAGCCGACGGCTCAGGCCGATCCACCCAAATCGCCCGACTCATCCAATGGCTGGAGGCCTCGGGCCACCACACCATTCAAGTGGGTCTCAAACGCTCCTCGTTAGTCAGTGAAGAACTCGAGGCCGCCCAGCAGGGCAACATTCTCTCGCGCACCACGCTCTCGCTGTTCTACGCGACCGACTTCGCCGACCAACTCGAGAACACCATCCTGCCGGCGCTGAGGGCGGGCTCGATGGTGCTGGCCGACCGCTACATCTACACCTTGATGGCGCGCGATCTCGTCCGAGGTGTGGACGAGAAGTGGCTACGCAACTTGTACGGGATCGCGCTCGTTCCCGATGCGGTGTTCTACCTCGAGGTGCGGCCCGAGAAACTAGTCCAGCGAGTCTTCGCCAAGCAGCAGGCGCTCGACTACTGGGAAAGCGGCATGGACCTAGGCCTGTCGCGCGACATGTTCGACAGCTTCCTGCAATACCAGAGCCGCATGCGCGACACCTTCCGGCGTATGCAACGCCACTACGGCTTCGACCTCATCGACGCCGAACGGCCGGTGGAACGCATCAGCGCCGATTTGCAGAACAAGATCGAGACAGTGCTCGCGGGAGGTTAAAGAGCGTAGAGCCTGTCTGAAAATGGGGAGGGAAGGACCCGCTGGCGGCGTTGCTTGTCGGTCACAGACCGCTGCGGGTCTGCTTCCTCCTCGCGCCTTGCCAATCGAACCCTTCCCTCCCAAACAGACCCCCCCATTTTCAGACAGGCTCTTAGGAGGGTGGCGAACGGATCTAGACGGGTCGCTCGGAGCACTCGGAGCACTCCGAGAGAATTCCCGCTTCGGACGTGAAACCGGCTACGGCTTCGGACCGTTCGGTTTTGAATCCTTCGAATTGAGAGCGTTCGGTTTTGGAGCGCTTACTTCCGGCACAGAGTTCCCCCAGTGGAACAACCCGAAGAACAGGCCGTTGCGCGTTCCTTCGGGGCCCGACTCCTGACGCCATAAGTTCCACAGCAACGAACGGCTCTGCCGACCGGTCTTGGCATCGCGTTCGTGGCGGTAGAGCGACCACACCGGTGACCAACTACGGGCGATGCCTTCATTGGAAGGAAACGCTCCCTCGGCCAAGGCAAGCACTTGCAGACGCTCGCGCCCCTGCCGATCGCGCGCATGATGGAACAGCGGCCAGAGCGAGCGACGGCGGTACTCTGCGCCATTGCGACGGTCGCGCTCTGCCACATCGACCCACAGGTAGAACACGCTGCGGGTTTGTTCGCGATCGAGGTCCTCGGTCAGCATCCGCTTGTGGGTGTAGAAGGGCCATAGCACGAACTCACTCTGCTGCTCGGCATTGGTGGCCCGGCCCCAGAGCGGCCACACCCGGCGAGCGTGTTTTCCGGGACCATCGGCCCACCCGATGAAGGGCCACGGCGCGCCCCATTCCTCGAACTGGCGCTCCCGATCGACCGTATGGGTGAAGAAGGGCCACAGGAGTGTGGTGTTGTCGCGAGTCTTGGAACGTTGTTTGGAGAACAACGGCAACGACACGGTGTTGGTGACCGGATTCTCGGAGCCAATGCCCTGGCGATCGGTGATCCAAAAGGGCCAGACGACAAAGTGCTTCTCGTGGCCGGGCACCACCTCGGGCAAGTCACTCAGCGCATTGGTTCGCACCAGCGGCGCGCGGTGCTCTTGGCCGTACAGCGGCCACACCTGCCACCCTTGAGCCGCACCGGTGCGCACGTGGACGAACGGGGCGAAATAATTGTCGGTGACCACGTCGCGCTTTCGGGTCTGGACCCAAAATGGCAGCGCAGCAAAGCGCACCTCGTCGCGGAATAATCGGCCTTTGAGATGGCCGTAGAACGGCACCAACGCCTTGTAGGCTTGTGCGGGATCGTCGGACTGCTGGCTGAACCAGAACGGGAACACGGTGAAGCGCCGTTTTTCTGGGCCCACAGCGCTCTCACCCCCGCTCCAGCTCAGGAACTGAACGATGTGGAAGCGGTACTGCGAGCCGTACTGATCGAAGGACACTAGCGGATAGAGGAACTCGGCCTGCCTGCGTTCGACGCCCGGTTCATGCTGGTAGGACACCCAGGGTGAAAACCCCCAACCCCACGCCTCGGGCGTCTCCTGCCAATGGAAGAGCGGCCCCAGCGCTTCCCCACGATGCCCGGCGCGCAACGTCAGCGGGAACTCCTCGGCCAGCGGCCCGAACCGCACCTCGGAGTTTGGCCCGGCCGAGGCGGACAACCCAGGCAACCCACACAACCCGCCCCCGCCTGCCAGGAGCAGGGCGTAAAGCAGGGGTCGGAGGGCGCGGGACAAATTCGTCATGAGCAGGCCCCAAAGGTCTCGCGGCCACGGGTGCGGGTCAAGTTGTGGGGGCGAGGGTGGGTTCAAGGATGGCTGGAGCCGCCGATGGACTCACCCGACCGACACGAACCTCCACCTATCGATCAGCCCCGAGAATCCGTTCCACAGACCCAACCCATCCACTGGCCCAACAGCTCCAGAACCTTCTCCCAACTTCCTTGGCTGATGGGTTTTTTGATACGGTTGAAACACCGATATCGGTGTTTCAACTGCCCTCTCAGCATTGCAGGCAGAAAGACTCGATTCTTGTAATGGCCTCAATGAGACGTCCAACAATCGGCAACATGAAGACTCTTTCACCCAAGCTGCAGTTTGTCGCGCTGGCGGTCGGCGGTGGTGCACTCATGACCATCGTCGGAGTCTCTCTCTACCGGAAATCCGTCTATCCACACGGACATCGCCCGGCAGCGCTGCTCTCCATGTATTTGGACCTGCGCAATTACGCCGCCGACCATGACGGAAACTTTCCCGTCAGCGCAAAGGGAGGTCTCGATGCTTTGCAGCAGCTTTATCCTCAGTATGCGGCCGGCATCGAACTGGCCGGGATCTCGGGCGACGGTGAAGCCACCGTTGCTGCCTTGAGCCATGGCTCTCCGCTGGACCCATCACCGACCAGCTGGGTTTACGCGCAGGGCCTCCGGGCCGACGATGAACCAGACCTCGCACTGTTGTGGGAATTGAAGGGCGGTTTGTATCCGAACGGCCAAAGGAATGAGTTCGGCGGACACGCCGTTGTGCTGGTGGGGAGTGACATCACCAATGTCCCGGCCGTGGATTGGGACGAATACCTGAAACAACAGGAACAGCGGCGCAACGTGGTTCTATCCAAGCGCGCTGCATAAACCAACGCCCCACCGTCGGCCACACATTGAAGGCCGTCTGTCGGCGAGCTGAAGAAGTTGTCCAAAAAACGGCAAAATCGGACGCCCACCGAACCGGGTGGCGGTGACCTGACCTCGTTCGGTGTCTCCACCGTGGACGTGAGAGGCATCGGGTGGCTGCACCGGCACCGGTTTTCCTCGGCACGGCGCTGCGTTGTTTTTTGATACCTTAAACTGAATACCTTTAGTTTATTCTGTTTACGATATTTCCTAGTGTTATTTACTTTAACGAATATGACTGATTTCGTTGCGCGGACTCCCGAGCAGTTGGGGGCGATTCTTCGAGGATACCGTCATGAACAGCAACTGACCCAAAAGGGGGTCGGCTCCCATTGCGGCCTGTCCCAAGCAGCACTCTCACAAATCGAGTCGGACCCCACGACCACCAGCCTGTCCCGAATTTACCGGATCCTCTCGACCTTGGATCTCGAACTGGTGGTCCGTCCCAAAGGCCCCGACGGCCAGAAAACCGAGTGGTGACCCATGCCCCGTCCTCGTTATTCCAGAGCCCTGTCCATTTGGATGAACGGCGAGCGGGTCGGTCTTTGGCGGACCCCCACGCGGGGAACCCATACATTCGCCTATGACGACCGTTGGCTGGGTTCTCCCCATGCCCGGCCCATTTCGCTGTCGCTGCCGTTGCGACCGTCCGGCGAACCCTTCCGAGACGGAGTCGAGGCGTTCTTCGACAATCTTCTTCCCGATAACCGAGGGATCCGCGAACGCATCCAGCGCCGGTTCCAGGTTCCCAGCATCGACCCCTTCGACTTGCTCCAAGCGGTCGGACGCGACTGCGTCGGGGCGCTGCAACTGCTCCCGGAGGATGCCTTGCCCGGAGACCTGTCGCGGATCACGGGTGATCGACTCGGTTCTGCCCAGGTCGCCCGGCTGCTGGCCGCAACCCTGGCGGACCCGCGGGACGGAGACCCTCCATCCGAGGATCACTTCCGCATCAGCCTCGCCGGGGCGCAGGAAAAGACGGCCCTGCTCTGGCACGAGGGAGCCTGGCATCGACCCACCGGAGCCACGCCTACCACGCACATTCTCAAATTACCGATCGGAGCCGGACCGCAGAGCATCGATTTGTCCTCCTCGGTCGAGAATGAATGGCTTTGCGGTCGGATCCTGAAGGCCTACGGGATCCCGACGGCGAATTCGAAAATTCGGCGGTTCGGCGACTATCAGGTGCTCGTGGTCGAACGCTTCGACCGCCGGTTGTCATCCGACAAAACCCGGTGGCTACGTCTTCCCCAAGAGGACTTGTGCCAGGCCACGGCGACGCCTCCCCACCTCAAATACGAGGTCGATGGTGGCCCGGGAATCCTGAAGATCATGAACCTCCTGCAGGGATCCCTCCGGGCCGACGAAGACCGCACGAGCTTCCTGCGTACCCAGGTGATCTTCTGGCTGCTGGCGGCCATCGATGGGCATGCGAAGAACTTCAGCCTCTTTCTGCTGCCGCAGGGCGACTACGAACTCACCCCGCGCTATGACGTGCTGTCGGCCCATCCGGTCATCGGACATGGCCGTGGGAAGCTGTCCGCCCAAAAGGCAACCTTGGCCATGGCGGTCCTGGGCAAGAATCGCCATTACCGGATCGCCGAGATCGAATGCCGTCACTGGCTTGAGACAGCCAACCGGTGCGGTATGCCTGGAATGCGCTCCATCATCGCCGACATCCTCGACCAGACGCCCCGGGTCTTAGACAAAGTGCGCGCCGAGATCCCCAAACTCTTCCCGGAACCGGTCGCCGAGGCGATTCTGAACGGGTTGAACGTTCAGGCAGAGCATTTGGGGCGGCGCATGAGCACGAATTGGAAGTCCTCGGCGCCAGATCTGGTCCGCTTGAGCAGTCGGTCGTAGACGGAAGCGGCCAAGTTGTGGATGGGCTTTTCCTTCACGTCAGCATCTCCAGGTAGGGTCGCATCACGTTCGTCACACGGTTGGTTGCGGCAAAACGGTCTAGTTCAACCATAGTAACCTTACGCTTGCGCCACGCGTCCCTCAGCGCTTCAAGGGCGATGTCCAAGCCCACCTTGTTTCGGAACTTGAAGCAATCGGCTACGGTTTTTGCCGGATTGGTGATCCTCACGGTGACACCTTCGACACTGTGCTCCTCGACTCCTTCGACGAGCGACTGGGCCGAAAAACGGACGATCTTGGCGGGAAGATCGGTGGTAACCAGCGGGCGTGAGCGCTGGTCGATCGCCAACCAGACGACCGAGGGCAGTTGGGTGCCGATGTCATGGTAAGCAAGAGCACTCAACAAGCACACCACGCCCCGGGGAATCCGTTTGCTGACCATCGCGAGACTGTGGTGCAGCGTGGGCTCGTGTCCCGTGACGGCGTAAACGCCTCGGGCTGGTTGGACGAGTTCACCGCGGTGGAGCAACCGCCGGAGGTAGATGACCGGGATGCCATGTTGGTTCAGGTCTTTCGGACGAACCAGCCCCAAGCGCTTCACCAAATCTAGGGTTCGGTCGGCTTCAGTCATGGTGAATAAATGTTACTAAACGAATGCAGATATCAACAAGTTATTCCTAAATATTACATTTTACAAAACGGGTCAATGACCCGATTCGGAGGATCTGAGGACCGTCGGCAGGTTCCGGACATCGCTCAAATTGCTTGGGCTTTCGATTGCTGAAACCGCCATGTTCCAGAATCGCCCCCGGGAGGGTTCGATTATCCATGGTATGGCAGGTACTGGAGCAGCAAAGTCTGCCGACCGGTCTGGTTCGCGCGGTCTCTAAGGTGCAGACGGTGGCCGACAAGAGCTTGAAACCAGTTGGATCCAGAGTCAGGTGGATCATTTGGGCGCTGGGCGTATTTAGCCGATCGGGTGGTTTTCTCAAACTCCGCTGCAGACCCCGTATTTTAACAGTTTCAATCCCGTGTTCTCACCGGCCTGTGGCCCAGGAGGTCGATGGAGACCTCTGGAGGCCAAAAAGCTCTGGGCAGCAAAAAACCGGCTTTGAGGCCGGTTTTTCAACGCTGGGGAAAATGGCGGGAGTGGCGGGACTCGAACCCGTAACCTCTGCCGTGACAGGGCAGCGCTCTAACCAATTGAGCTACACCCCCGCGTTGGGGAGCGGAAGGTGCTTTCTATTGCCCTCTTTCGTCAACGCTTTTGTCTCAAATTCTCTAAAAACTTTTCGGACAAGAGCCGCCGATATTCCGGAGAACGGCCCATGGACAGACTCCGAATCCGCGGAAATACTGGGTAAAACATGCCCTTCCTGCCCTGCGCGCCGTGGCTTTGCTGCGCTTTTTTACTCATCGCATCGACCGCCCTGAAAGCCGCTGATCCGAAGGAAACAACTTCGCCCACCTCGACCCCAACAATTCCTTCTGCCGCCACCGCTGCGAAGGGCGATCCGGCCGCCTCACCCTGGCCTGGCGACCGCGTGGACCCATGGCACGGATTCGTACGACACCGCTTTGCCGTGGATGGCGCGACCGCATGGGTCGTCGAACCGCGTCAGGCAGCACCCGGGAAACCGTGGAGCTGGTGTCTGGAATTCCCCGACGCGTTCACGGATCGGACCGGTGTCCTGCAACTGCTGGAACACGGGTTCCACCACGTTCACCTCGAGGTCGGCAACACCTTTGGTTCACCTCGGGCGCTGGAACAGTTCGAGGCGTTCTATCAAGTGCTCCAGCGTGGCGGTCTCGGACCCAAGGCGGCCCTGGTGGGCATTAGCCGCGGCGGTCTCTACGCCTACCGCTTTGCCGCCAAGAACCCGGAACGCGTGGCGTGCATTTATGGCGACGCGCCCGTGTGCGATTTCAAGAGTTGGCCCGGTGGCAAGGGCACCGGCAAGGGCAGCACCGGAGACTGGTCTCAACTGCAGCGCTACTACGGCTTTGCCACCGAAGCAGAGGCGCTGGCCTTCACCGGCAACCCAGTGGACCGACTCGCCCCGCTAGCCAAGGCCAAGGTCCGACTCATCCATGTGGTCGGCGACATCGACGATGTGGTGCCGGTGGCCGAGAACACAGGCCTGATCGAGTCCCGGTATCAGGGCCTAGGTGGGCGAATCCAAGTGATCCACAAGCCGGGCGTAGGCCACCACCCCCACGGGCTCGACGATCCAGCGCCGGTGGTAACCTTCATTCGCGAGAGCTTCCGAGACAGGAAACCCTGAAGGTCCGGATCTCGGGCTTTCTGGCGTCCTGCGGCATCGGATGATGAGCCAGAGCCGGCGGAAGCTCCGAGGTCCAATCTCTCTCAGCCAGACGGGTTCAGTACACGACGGTGACATGACCGTCCGACTCCCGCCACGCCGCGACGGAACCCCACACGGGAACCCCTGGCAGTCGTTGCACCGGCGAGTCTTGAGACGCATCCGCTCCCACGGTGCGCCAGGCCAAATCGCCGCCGCGCTGCCAGGCTGTTCCCTCCGTCCAGGCCACGACCAACGAGCCCGAGCCTTCGAGCGGCACCACGACCGGATGGTTGGCCTTGCGACCCGATTCCGACAGAGCACGGACCGAATCTGTCACCCCCATCCGACCCAGTCGAATGCGTCCCTCAGACATCCATACAGCCAGAGATCGACCACCGGACCCACTCAAACGGGCCGTGGACATGGGGCATTGATTTAAATCCCAACTATCTAGGGCCCGCCGTTGGAAGTCCAACGAACCGGCACCCGCGGTGAGCAACTGCATGCCCCGCTGCGACTTTCCGGCTGCCCCACGGACGAGCACCCAACCCGATCCATCCGGCCCGACCCCCGCATCCAGGGCGCAGCAGGCGCAAACACCCATGCCGGGCGGATCAATGCGGCGCGGGGCATCAAAGGTCCCACCCTCGTCGCGCGAAACGCTCAGAAAAACCGCTCGATGGGTTTCGTCATCGCCTCCGGCTGGAGCGGTCGGCAACGCCGCGTGCCACACCACCCAAACGGTGCCCTTGCCGTCGGCAGCCACCGACGCGCCGCCATCCAGGTGGCGGGTGGTTCCACCCAAGGCCCGTTGGGGCTCGAATCCCTCACCCGATGGCTTTGATCGGGAATACAGGAGCGGTGCCGAGCCCGCGGCGGTGGCGGGCACCTTCGATGAACCATTCCAGACCACGTGAAGGATTCCTGAACCACCCAAGGCCAATCGAGGCCCACGCACCGAGCCGAGGGCCACCGCGGCACCCGCCTCGGAATTGACGGTCTGAGGTCGCGACCACTCTCCACGTGCAGCACCACGTCCAGATTCACGGCTCACACAATGGATGTCCGCGGCCTTGGGATCGCCACTCAGGTAAATCAGGCGCACCCGCCCCTGTGCATCCACGAGCGCATCGGGTTGAAGCCCCCCTTCCGGGACCCGCTCCGGGCGAACGTCGACCGCCGACCAGGCCGCCGGCGACAACACGGCCATCCCGAGAAGGCCGATCAAGGACACGATTCCCGCCTTCGTACTCAGCACGTTCCGGATCATGCAGTCGATCCACCGTCAGTGGATGCCCGATGTCCAGCCCTCAATGCGGCCGACCTCGGCGGGCGGAGAAACCTCACTTGGCATCGCAGACAGGGCCGAGCAGGTCAGAACCAACAAGGGCCAGAACTAACAGTTGCCCTGCCGTGGGTGGATTCTTAAGGTGAGCGTGTCGGTTGCGCGGGTAGCTCAATTGGATAGAGCGTTGGTCTCCGAAGCCGAAGGTTGTGGGTTCGACCCCCGCCCCGCGCACCAGCTTCAACTTCGGTTTCCCGAAGAATTCCCCTCGGTTTTTCTCGTGCCCACCAATTCAGCGGCAAGATCCGCAGGCATGGGCGGTGTGGCTCCCGGCTGAGTGCAGACAAAATCTGCGACTCGATGGGCGATGCGGAGAATGTCTTCAGGAGCCTTCCCCGACAGCAGTCCCAGAGCGAGGGCCGCCGTGTAACTGTCGCCCGCACCCACGGTGTCGGCCACCTTCAGCTCCGAACCAGGCCAGTCCCAACTGCGGCCCGCCGTCCACAAGAGACTGCCCCGAGCCCCTCGCGTCAGGGCCACAGCCCGCAAATCGAATTGCTGGGCCAACCGCGCCAGCAGTCCCTGGTCGTCGTCACCCGGCCAACCGAGCAAGTCCGCGAGTATAGGCAACTCCTCGTCATTCAACTTCAGCACAGTGGCCAATGCCAAAGACTCGACGATCACCTCGCGCGACCAAAACCGTTGGCGAAGGTTGATGTCGAAGATGCGCAAGGCATCGGGCCGAGTCGCCTGCAGCACGCGCCGGATGGACTCGCGGGCCACCGGGTGGCGCTGGGCCAATGTCCCGAAGCACACCGCATCCGCTGCAGCCGCGACTCGCAAAACCTCTAGCCCGGCCTCCAGGAGGTCCCAGGCGACCTCGGTGTGGATGGTGTAAGCGGGCTGCCCCGACGGATCGAGGGTCACGCTGACGGACCCGGTGGGCGCGACTGGATCGACGGAGATCCCGGAGGTCGCCAGACCCAGAGCATTCAGGCGCTCAAGGAGATCCCGACCCAGATCGTCACGGCCCACGCGAGAGACCACGAGAGACTCAGCGCCGAGCGCATGCGCATGGTAGGCGAAGTTGGCGGGCGCTCCGCCCAATTGGCGACCGCCCGGCAGGAGGTCCCACAGAACTTCCCCGAGGCCGATGCAAAAGTAGCGGCGGGATCCGAAGTTCATGGCCGCGTCGGGCTGGCTGGGAACGCCGGACGGGGCGGAGAAACTGAACCCGGCGGCGTCACGACTTTCCGCGCAGTCCAGGCAGATTGCAGTTCATGAGCCTCAAGGTTCTTGAAGGCGACGGTGCCTCCCTGGACCTCCAGCGAAAGCGAACGGTCTTCGGGCTTCGGCTGGACGGGCATGGGAACGTAGCAAAGCCCGCGGCTGGCGAAGACCTCCAAGCCGGTGCGGTCGCAGTAAATGATCAGGTCCAAGGTGCCGTCGTGCAGCGGCGCCGGCGCGCGATGTTGAGCCACCACCAGTTCTTGCTGCTTCACGTCGTAAACCACAGGCACCCCGCGAATGCTGAACGCGACGTGGGTCGCTTGTCCGGGCTTCAGAACGGCGCGAACCTCCAGCAATTCCCCCTGCACCTTCGCCAGCGGATTCTTGGCATCGGGAGCCAATGACAACGAACCCAGGCGTTGGGAGCCGGCCCGCAGCGCCTCCAGTTCGCGCACCGGCGTGAAGGTCAGTCGTGGCCCGTCCACCGTGGTCAGCAACCGGAGCTCCAGCGGCACGGTCATGGACTGGTTGAAGGTCATGCCTTTGGTCGCTGTCTGGAACCAACCCATTTGAATGCGACGCCCATCGGCACCCGGAATGTCGCTGAAGGTCTGAGGCGCGTAGAAACCCTTACCTCGCTGACCGGCCAAATTGCTCTGCTCGGGCATGAAGCGGGTGCCATCGAAGGTGCCCACGGCATAAGCGCTGTTGGCTGCGAGCAACACCCACTTCCGAAGGGTCGGATCTCCGTCCACGGGCAACTCGAAGAAGTCGGGGCATTCGAAGAGATAGGGTTTGCCGGGGGCATCGCCCTCGACGATTTGGGCCAGGCTCCACTCGCGCAAATTGGGCGAGTTGAAGAAGTGGATGGTGTGCTTTTTCTGCCACTCCACGTAGAGCACCATCACCCATTTCCGGGAGGCTTCATGCCACATCACCTTGGGGTCGCGATTGCCTCCGGTGATTTCTTTCAGAACGGGGTTGCCCGCAAACTTGGTGAACTTACGGCCGTCGGTGCTGTAGGCGATGCACTGCACCGCGGGATTGCCGGCGGCAGTGTAAATAAGCACGAGCGGCGGTTTGCCGTCCTTGCCGAAGCCGCTGGTGTTCTTCCAGTCCACCACGGCGCTGCCGCTGAACATCGGTCCCATGTCGTCGGGCAGGAGCTTGTCTCCGAGCTCGTCCCAGTGGACGAGATCGCGACTGACGGCATGACCCCAGTGCATGTTGCCCCAATCCCAACCGTACGGATTGTGCTGGAAGAACAAGTGGTACTCGCCGTTGTAGAAGACCATGCCGTTCGGATCGTTGTTCCAACCGCGCTTTGGCGAAAAATGGAACTGCCCGCGCAACGGCTCGCGGTACATCGATCCCTCATCCTTGAAACCGTCACCCTGTTCGATCGCCGACAACGCCGTGGAATCGGCAGGCAATGCGTCCACACGGAGGGTGACGGTCTTTCCCCGCCAGGCCGACACGTCCATGGGCGCCCACCAATCGGCCGCGCCATCGGCCAACTCGATGTCATTCCGAACGACGGGCTTCCCGTCCACCATCAAGGTCACCACGCGCTTGGGAGCCCCGTTGCGAATGGGCAGGTGCAAATAACGAGCCGTCACCGGGATGGACCGCTCAACGTTCTTCTGCAGGCCTTTCGGTCGGGCGTCGGTTTGCCGGAGGTGATCGACATTAAGATGTCCCCAACCGCCCTTGGCCTCGTCGACGATGCGAATGGAGGCCGTCTGACCGGCCAGATCGGCGACGTCCCAAGAGTCCGGGGCCAACGCCTCGCTGCCGCCACTGCGGTCATTCGGGCCCGTCGCCGAACGGACCACCTGGCCATCCACCAGCAATTGCAGGGCGAGCTTCTGCTCGTTGTGCCCCCCGCCGATGAGGAAGGCGAGGAAGCGCCGCTCGATCTTGAAGGGCGGTGAACTCAAGGTACCGGTCGCGTCATCGCCGCCGCGGAATGTGTTGACCAACCCCTTCCCGAGAAAACCCTCGACCTGCATCTGCCCGGCTAGTGCGCCGCGGGCTGGGGCGCTGCCAAACGCCTCACCGGTGGCCTTCCATGCGCCATAGTCGGGGCCTTCGAAATCGGCGATGAGGAGGTCGTCGGCCGCGCGGGCACCGGCGACGGTCGCGAGCACCACGGCAAGGAGAGCGGACTGGATGATCGATTTCATGGGACAGGAATTAGCTAGATCGAAGTCGGAATAGGATGCGATTCGGGATCGCAGTTCGAGCCTGAGAATAGAGACGGAAAATCAAGAGGCGCAGAGATCGGCAGGATTGTCGAATCACTCAACGGGCTTGGCGCAGCTTGTCGAGGAGCACAGCCCCCAAGATGACCAACCCGAGCACCACCTTCTGGGTGTAACTCTCCACGTTGGTCAGGTTCATGCCATTCTGGATGACGGCGATGGTGAAGGCTCCAGTCAACGTCCCCAGCATCCGGCCCTCACCCCCGCTCAGGCTCGTACCGCCCACGACGACGGCGGCGATCACGTACAACTCATACATGTTGCCATAGGTCGGTGATCCGCTCTTGAGCTGCGAAGCCATGATCACGCCCCCGAGTCCCGCAAGCAACCCACTGGCGACATAGGCGAAGAGGAGCACGCGACGGACGGGCACGCCCGAAAGCCGCGCCGCCTCCGCATTGCCACCGACGGCGTACAAGTAACGTCCGAGCTTCATGCGCGACATGAGCACCTGGGCCAAGGCGTACAGCACCAGCAGGAGCACCACGGCATTGGGAAGCCCGAAGAGGTCTGCACCACGCCCGAGCCAAACAAAGGAATCGGGAATTTGATAAATCGATTGTCCCTGGGCCAAAATGTAGGCCAAGCCGCTGCCGACGAGCATCATGGCCAGCGTCACGATGAAGGGTGGGATGGCGAATCGGGTGATCATCAGGCCAGAGAAACCTCCGACCGCCCCGCACACCACAATGGCCAACAAACACCCGAGCACCATGCCGCCGGTCGAGGCGCTCATACCCCCGGCCCGGTCGCGGATGAAACCCGCCGCCAACACGGCCGACAGCGCGATAAGGCTCCCCACGGATAAATCGATGCCGCCGGTGATAATGACCAAAGTCATGCCAATGGCCACGATGGCGATCACGGCAATTTGGTTGGCGATATTGAGAAGGTTCTCGGACTTCAGAAAATGGGGCCACCGGTAGCTGGCCGGTGTGATGACCCGGGGCGATCCCAGCGACGGGAAATCGGAGGCGAGGTCCGTGATAAGCCGCCAACCTCCGGCCACACGGGTGGCAGCGATCGCATCCAGCAACCCGCCGGCTGCCTGGATTTTCTGGAGGGCCTCGCGGGCGTTCCGGGGTTCACCGGTCACGGTCGCGAGAACCCGCGCGCCGGCTGCCGTGAGATCACGTTCAACGCGGGCCGCGAAAACCGCATCTCCGGGCTGGTCGCTGGCTACAACTAAAACGCGGGCTCCTTTGGGCACCGCCTTCAACACGGCCTCGACCACCTGACCCGCGGCGGCCTCGCCTGTGGGCGATTGCTCGCTGTATGTCACCGCGCTGAAAAACGCGCACAGCAGCACCAGAACCAAAATCATGCCGTAGTCGGCCAGCCATCGTGCAGGTTTCATGGGTTCAGGCATGGGCCAATTGGAGGATTTGTTCCTGGGTAGCCTGAGCCACATCGGTGATTTCGCCGGTGATCCGGCCTTCGTGCAGGACCAGGATCCGGTCGGCCATCCCCAGCACCTCCGGCAATTCGGAGCTAATCATGAGAATGGATTTTCCGGCGGCCACCAGTTCGTTCATGAGCAGGTAAATCTCGTACTTCGCGCCGACATCGATCCCTCGGGTCGGCTCGTCGAAGATCAGCACCTCGCAGTCGCGGGCCAACCACTTGGCCAACACCACCTTCTGCTGATTACCGCCCGAGAGGTTGCCGACACGCTCCTCCGGGTCAGACAGGCGAATGCGGAGGGCCGCGATGTACCGATCCAACTCGGAACGCTCGCGCCGACGCTGCACAAAGCCCCGACGGCACCACCGACGCAAGTTGGGTAAACTAAAATTCTCCCGGATGGGATGCCTCAGCACCAGGCCTTGCAGTTTGCGATCTTCAGTCAGGAGACCCATTCCTGCGTCGATGGCGTCGCGGGGCGACCGGATATCGAGCACCTGGCCATCGAGCCGAATTTCTCCGGCGTCTCTCGGATCAGCCCCAAACACCAACCGAACCGTCTCGGTCCGACCGGCCCCAACTAATCCAGTCAGCGCCAAGATCTCACCCCGGTGCACCTGAAAGGAAATGCCTTGGACGGCCTTTCCCCGGCGCAAGCCCGACACCTCCAACCGCGGACCGCCCCGTTTTACACGACGGGACGGGAACTCCTGATCCAGCGGTCGACCCACCATGCGTTCGATCATTTGATCGCGGGTAATCGCATGGATGGGGCAGTCAGAGACATTGCCCCCGTCGCGCAAAATAGTCACACGATCGGCGATGGTGAAGACCTCCTCCAGCCGGTGGCTGATGTAGAGGATCCCCATGCCCTGACGCCGCAATTCCCGCATGAGGGCGAAGAGCTTCTCCACTTCGTGCGAGGTCAGCGCGGCGGTGGGTTCGTCCATGACCAAGATCCGGGCCTTGTGGATTAAGGCTTTGGCAATTTCGACCAACTGCTGCTGAGCGGTGCTGAGCCGTCGGCAGGGCTCATCCAAGTCCACTTCGACGCCCATCCGTTGAAACAGGGCCGCCACCTGCTCCCGTTCGCGGCGGCGGGCCACGAAGCCTCCGGTGGTCACTTCTTGGCCCAGGAAAATGTTCTCCACCGCCGTGAGCGCCGGAACCAAGTTGAACTCTTGATAAATGACCGCCACGCCGGCCGCGCGGGATTCTTGCGGGGATTGAAATCGTTGCTCCTGGCCGTCGATAGCCAACGTGCCCGCATCGGCGGTGTGGGCCCCTCCGATAATCTTCATTAGGGTACTCTTGCCCGCGCCGTTTTCACCGAGCACAGCCAAGACCTCTCCGGCATGCAGTCGCAGGTTTACCCCACGCAAGGCCCGCACACCGGGAAAGGACTTCACGATCCCGCTCAGGGACAACAGGGGTGGGTTCGTCGGATTCGTCGAACTCAGCGGTAGCACGGACGGACTCGGCGGGCTCATACGCCCATGGCGGACTCCAGAGCCAGACGCATCACTTCGGGCTGAGGATCGATGCCGGTCCAATATTGGATGCCCACGATGCCTTGGTTGACAAGCATGCCCAATCCGTCGAGCGGGCGGCAACCCCGGGCGGCGGCCTCGGTCAGAAAACGCGTGCGGACCGGGTTAAAGACCACATCCGCTGCAATCATGCCCGGGCGAAGCGAATCCAGGTCAATCGCCACTCGCGCCTCGGGGTCATAGAGCCCAATGGACGTGCCGTTAATTACCACGTCGGTGCCTTCGGGCACGGTGTAATCACCACTCCAGACAACGAGTTGGGCCTCGAGTTGGAGTTGTTCGCGCAACACGTTCACCAATTCGGCCCCGCGCTGCTCGGAGCGGTTCACGATCGTGATGTGCCGCACGCCCGCCAGACCTAGTTCCACGGCGATGGCCCGTGCGGCGCCACCGGCCCCAAAGAGCACCACCGATTTGCCCTGAGGATCGATCATCGACTGCAGAGATTTCAGGAAGCCCTTTCCATCGGTGTTTTCACCAATGAGCCGACCATCCCGCAGCACCACACAATTCACCGCCCCCATCACGGATGCCGACTGGCCCAGGCCGTCGAGATGGGCAATGACGCTGACCTTGTGCGGGAGACTGCAATTGAAGCCCCGGAACCCCATGGCCCTGGCCCCCTTCACGGCGGCTCCAAGGTCCGCAGGTGAGACCTCCATGTTGATGTAGCGCCAGTGCAGTCCATGGTGCCGGAAGGCCGCCTCGACCATTACCACGGTAGGATTGCCGTCGGCCCCCTGGGACATGGATCCGACGAGTTCGTGCAGGAAATGATGGGATTGGCTCATGGGTCGATGGATGGATCAGGCTCAGTGGAGGGTGGGGTCTTTTTGCGCGTCGGACTTCCGATAGAGGCGAGTGGGAATGAGCATTTGCGCCGGCAGCGTCTCACCCTTGGAGTGGCGCAAAATCGCATCCACCATACGGATTCCCATCTGGTCGGGAAACTGGATCGGATCGGCGTAGATCTTGCCGTCCTTGATGGCCTGCTTGCCCTCGGGTTGGCCATCGAAGCCAATGATGAGCACCTGGGTCTTGCCGGCCTTTTCCACCGCAGCGCGGGCACCGAGTGCGGCCGGGTCGTTGATGGCAAAAATGCCGCGAAGATCCGGGTGCGCCTGCAAGGCATCCTCGGCCGCCTTGTATCCCAAATCCTTGGCCGCACCGCTCTCCAACTCGGTGACCACATCGATCTTCGATTTGCCACCCGCGTTGTGCGCACGAATCACCTCCATGAACCCCTTCACGCGCAACTGGCAGGATTCGGCCTGCTTGAAATGCAGCACCGCAATCTTGCCGCCGGCCTCGCCGAGAGCCTCAATCATGGCCTGACCGGCTTCCCGTCCGCCGCCTTCGTTGTCGGTGGCGATTTGGGTGACGATCTTCACGCCCGGTTCATTGCAGGGGATGTCCACGGTGAACACCGGAATGCCGGCCGCGTTGGCCTCCTGGATGACCGGGATGATCGACTTGGAATCACAGGGGCTCAGCACGATGGCGCTGACCTTCTTGACGATGAAGTCCTTGATTTGATTCCCCTGCTTGGCGACGTCCTTGTCACCGCTGACCACCACCGTCTCGTAGCCGTGCTTCTTGCCCTCGGCCGTGATGCTGTCTCCGATGACCTTGAAGAAGGGGTTGTCGAGGGTGAGCAGCGAGACGCCGATGGTTCCCTGCACCTTCGAAGCCGAGGCGGCCGGTTGGCTCGAATCGGCCGCCTTGTCTCCGCATCCGCTCAGGAGAGCGAGGAGGCAAGCAATGAGAACGCGTTGGAAGTACTTCATTAGCGTGGAGGCGGCGGGGTGGATGGTTGAATTCAAAGCGTTCCGGTCCTCACGAATTCATGATGCACCGCAATGGTCACACGCTGGCCGGAGGCCGAGAGGAACGTCACAGCACCGGGAGCAAATTCAAGCTTCTGAACCACGTCGAATCCCGACGGAATTTTGGCGACCCCTTGGATGTAATTCACAAAGGTAGGCTGGGTCGGATTCAATGCGAGGGAGGTCGGTATGCCTTGTCGGGTCAATAAATTGTCCTGAGTTGAAGCGGCCAGGCCATCGGCGAAGTAGGCCGTCACATCCTCCAAACCCAGGCAGTTGTTGCGACCCTTCCATGGATGCCCGTGACGCCCATGGTTTTCTATCCATAGGACGGTGCTGTGGAGCACCGACGGATCCTTGAGTGCGAACCACAAATACCCCTGGTCGGTGAAGGTCGCGGTCGTCCAGGCGGGACCTCCGGTCTTGTCCGACGGTTCATTGAAGAGTTGGACGAGATCGGCGTGGCCATATCGGGCGGGCAATCGGGTCAGGTCGGCATCGGGCGCTCCCTTCCAAGCGACAGGAACCCGCGTCAAATCTGTCCACTGGGCACCCGGAAGGAGCGATTGGTATTCCCGCTGCTTCGGATCGCTAAAGACGGAGGGGCAGGTCATTCCCCAGCGGAAGGCGCTGGTAGCAATGCGCACCGACTCTTCCTTCTCCGGCATGGCCAGAGTGGCATGATGCCCCACTGGAGCCCGTCCGGAAAACCCTTGGAGGGTATGCCGGGTGTACACCGCGTTTTCACCGGCCACCAACGACAACTCCTTCGTGACATGCCCAGGTCGGACACGGGTCTCGAAGTCGAGGGTCAAGGTCGTGACCGTTCCGGTGCGGCGCGTTCCCAAAACCTTCCATGGTTCGCCCACGATTTCACCATGGGGCGGGTGTTTCTCGCCGGCGACGGGTTCTGAATTACCTCCGAAGGGTAGGCAGAAAAAATCACCTCGCAGGGTCACGAGCACAGGTGCGGGCATCGCCGAAGGCTTTTCGTCCTGCCACGGTGTGATGTGATAAGGTTGCACCGGTCGGTCGCTGTCTCGGAAGAAGGTGACTGGAGCCATGTGACCCCCGCGACGGGTAATGGCCACTTCCACCTGCTTGGTGGCCACAACCCAACTGGGTTGAGAGTGAATGGTACGCGTCACCGTGCCCGAAGCGGCCAGCGCAGCCATTGGGGCCGAGATCAGAAGCAAGGTGAGTGGGGACACGATTGGAAGTCTCATAGGATCGGAATCGGGGCTCGAGATGACAGGCAATAACAGGAAACGGGGGAGGACTTGAAAGGGTGATGCCTCTCACGACATAGGTTCGTCAACGGCGGCGGTGTGATTTTTGAAAATTTTTGGCTAAGAGATTTCGATACCGATCGGTTCAGAGTCCGAATTTCCATCTTACGAGCCCACTGCGGGGGTTGCTTCCGATCCATTGGCTCTCCAATGTTAAGGGGTTCCCCGAACATTATGTCTTACCGCACTCACATCCTCGCGGCTGTCGTCGCCGCCCTGACGTTCTCTTCTGCCGCCCTGGCCGAGGTGAATCTCCCAGCAGGCTTCGGCATCGAAACCGTCGCCGGTCCGGAGGTGGTCAGCGAACCCATGGAAATGGCCTTTGCCCCAGACGGAGCGGCCTGGGTGACCGGGCGCACGGGCCAACTCTGGCGCATCGACACCGCCACGCGCGCTGCGCACTCGGTCGGCTCGGTGGCAACAGAAGTCAGCGGCGACCGTGGCTTGCACGGCATCGCGTTCCATCCGGATTTTCCGCGCTCTCCGCATGTGTTTCTGGCCTACCACCTCACCAATGCCCCGAAGGACAAATACGTGGCTCGGGTTTCGCGTTGGACTGTGACCGGCAGCGGGGCCGCGTCGCGGATTGACCCGGCCAGCGAGAAGTCGCTGGTGGAATGGGAAGGCGATCAAGCCGGTCAGCACGTGGGTGGCGCATTGTTGGCCCATCCGAAAGAACGGGTGCTTTACGTGACCACCGGCGAGAACAACCAGAACGCCAACCTCCGCAAGTACTGCGACGACCCGAACAACAAGGCTCAATCGCTGGGCGACCCGCGCGGAAAAGTCCTCCGCATCGGTTTTGACGGCTCGGTTCCCAAGGACAACCCGCACGTGCATACCGCCGGTGCCGACCCGCGCGTCTTTACCCGCGGACACCGTCAGCCGTGGTCTCTGACTTACGACGCACCCACCGGCCTTGTTTTGGAGGCCGAGAACGGCGGCGACCTGACCGATGACTTCGATGAAGTGAACAGCATCGTTCCGGGAGCTAACTTCGGCTGGCCGAAGGTCTTTGGACCCGGCTTACAAACCCTCACCCGTACCAACCACGTGGACGGCTTCACTGACCCTTGGTTCCATTACCCGCGGAACACCGGAGCCTCCTGCGTTGGGGCGTTGATTTACCGGGCCAGCGCCTCGGGCAAGGGCTTCCCTGAGAAGTACCGCGGAGCGCTCTTCTATGCCGATTTCAGCCGCAAATCGATACGCACGGCCTCAGTGAATCCCAAGACCGGAAAGACCGGTCCGGGCGAGGCCTTCTTGCAAGGTCTGCCGGCGGGCCCCTTGGCCATGCAACTCGGCAAGGACGGCGCTGTTTACTTCATCACTCATGGTGGCGGGACCAAGAGTTCGACCAACGACAGCGTGGCGCGGATCGTCTGGAAGCAGCATTAAAGGGGCTTAAAGCCTTTTCAGCCACCGAGGCCTAGGAACGACCCTCACTGAGAGAGGTCGAAACGGACAACGGCGGTCTGCTTGCCAGGAACGCCTCGAGCGGCGATTGCTCGGCCTTCAGGTCCGCATGCTCTCGTGCGGCACCACCTCACCTGTCACGGCGGCCGTGCTGGGCAAGACCTTCCGATTCGGGACCAATGACAGCGGTCTTGATTCGCTCACCCTGGAGACCTCCGGGCCCGAGGGGTGGCTCTTGACTCGCACTTTTTCGGGCAAGACAGAGTCGCTTCGCTGCGGTCATGCCCGGTGGATGACCGGGTATGGCCATTTGGGCGACGCTCCGCGCGGGACCATCGGCTCCTTCGGGGACGAAGCCCTGGGTGCCAGCGCTGCGTGGACCTCAGACGACACGTGGACCGTTAAGATCTGTGCCCGCGGCACCCCTTACCAAACGACCTACACCCTAAAGTTCACCGACCAGGATTTAACACTCACTCCCCGCTCCCAGGTGCGGTTC
>CAINWP010000140.1 GCA_903854475.1 uncultured Verrucomicrobiota bacterium | reverse complement strand
GGCGTTCTTGGCGCTTGGATCAGGCGCTGAAGTTCTGACCGCTGCTCAGGCGAGAGCTTGAATGGAATCTTCGGACGTGCCATGTCCAAAAGATGGCACGCTCGTTGGATTTTAATAAATACTTAATTGAGACACTGCACTAGGTCGTGTAGCCGCTGCTGCCGAGGCTCAGGGAGCCTGGGTCAGGGTCTTGCGTCGGTGCACGGCATCGCCACCGCAGACATAGAGGTAGGCATTTCCCGGACCGGCGAAGACGCAGCTGTACACGCCCTTGTCGGGGCGGGGCTTGGCGATGACGCCTCCCAGGCGACCAATCCAGTCGAACATCTGGACGCCCGCGTGTGAGGTCACATAAAGCCGGCCGAGGGCATCGACGGTCGAACCATCGCCACCGCTGTCTTTCTTGCCCGAGGGTACCACCAGGGTCATGGAACGTTCACCGGCGCTCAGGCTGCCATCGGCCGCGATAGCGAAGCTCCAGACATTGGTGCCGCCGTATTCCGAGACGTAGAGAAAATCGTGCTTCGGCGAAAGAGCGATGCCATTGGGCGAGGTGATTCCGCCGGCGACGGTGCGCGGGCGCGAGAGGGACTTGGCTCCGATGGGCACGGCCTGGACCTGGCCCGCGCCCGTGTCGGTGAAGTAAATCCATCCGGCTTTGGAGACGATGAGGTCGTTGGGCTTGACCCCGGTGGCCACGTCGCGGATCGCCTGGGTGGCAGGGTCGATGCTCACGATCTTCGGGGATTCGCCCTGGGTGGCGGCATAGAGCTGGCCGTCGGGTCCGAATTTGAGGCCGCTGATCTTGGGGCCCTTTGTCAGCCACGGCTCGGCCTTGGTGGCACCGACCGCCACGCGGTAAATCAAGCCTTTGGGCAAATCGGAGAAATAAAAATTACCCTGGGCATCGCCGCAGGCCCCATCGGTGAAGCCAAAATTATCGCCGACCAATTCCCAGGGGGCTTCGGTGCCGCCACCGGCCAACACCTTGTTGAGGGCTTCGTCACCGTTCCAGTTGTTGGTGCTGGGCGCGGGTGGGCGCATCGTGGGACGCCACAGCCACCTCAGCGAGTCGGGCAAAATGACGCCGCCGTGCTTGCCGTTGTGTGCGCCGTCTCCCATCACGAACTGCGTGTCATAGCCGGCGAAGGTGAGCGCACTGGCCATGGTGCGGTTGGCCAGGGGCCAGTCACCGTGGAGGTTATTGAGGTCGTTGACGCCGTCTTGCAGGAAGACTCGCAGCGGCTTGCGCTCGGTCTTACGAATCAGGGCCGGGTAGGCGTGGCCGCCCCGGATGTTGGTGAAGCTGCCGATTTGCGAGAGCACCTTACGGAAGTGATCCGGACGTTCCCAAGCGACCGTAAACGCACAAATGGCGCCGGAACTCATGCCGGCGATGCCCCGCATTTCGGGGTCGTCGCTAATGCGAACCCTGTATTGGTTCGTGGCGAAGGGGATCAACTCGTCGATGAGGAATCGGGCGTAGTCGCTGCTGAGCGAGTCGTACTCGAAGGAGCGGTTGTTGCGGTCGCCCCATCCATTGGCCCCCGGGGCCCCAGGTCCGCGGTGCCCGGGATTGAGGAACAGGGCAATGGTGACGGGCATTTCTCCGCGGGCGATCAAGTTGTCCAGCACGAAGGGCACCCGCTGGGAGCCGCCTTCGCGGACGTATTCGTGTCCGTCTTGGAACACCATGAGTGCGGCGGGCTTGCTGCCGTCGTACTGGGCCGGGATGTAAATCCAGCCTTGGCGGGAGGTTCCGGGGAACACTTTCGACTGGTTGAATTCAAAGGTCTCTACCCGCCCCTTGAGGACGCCCGGGGCGCGATTCGTGGAATCGGCTCCGAGGGTATAGTTGTCTGCGGCCTGTGCGGTGATTGCGCCCAGTGACAGGAGAGCCGCAGCCAGCAAAAGGGGTTTCATTGTCGGAAGTCTCCGGAACCAACCGTCACGGAGTCAAATCCGCATGTGTGATCCGGAGAGGGTTTTCAGGCGTTGGGCCGGTCGAGGGCAGCGGGCTAGAGCTCTGTGAATTAGCGTCGTCAAAGAGCGGTTGCCTCGCAGGCAATCGAATTGTCATTTTCCCCGTGACGCGCTGACCTCGGGAGATAAGTGAGTTTAGAGTGGCCCCTTTTGTGTAAATAGGTGGGACCGACCCCGTAGGGTTACTTCAGGTGGGTCTTGAACCAATCGGCGAATTGGACGAGGTCTTTTTCCATGCCGGGCCAGCCGTGGTCCTTGCCCGGCAGGCGGACCAACTTGTAGACGGCTCCGGTGTCGCGGGCTTTTTTCTCGAAGATCTCCGCCTGGTAGATGGGTACCAGTCCGTCGGCTTCGCCGTGGATCACCAGCGTGGGGGCCATGCTCTTGGTGACAAAGTGGATAGGGGAGATGGGGCGGCCGTATTCGAGGCGGCTTTCCAAGGTGTCGGAAGGGCTGCCGAAGGCTCCGTAGAATTGTCGTCCAACCTTGCCGACGCCGACCTGGGTGTCGCCCGGGGCTCCCCAGTTTTCAAAGTCGGTGGGCGGGAAGAAGCAGGCCACGGCTTGCACACGACTGCTCTCTCGGTCGACCGGATCTTTGGCCTTCGGGTCGCCGTCGTGACCTTGGGTTCCCAAGGTGAGCGACAAATGGCCTCCGGCGCTGGAACCGGTGACGCCGAGACGGTCGGGCCGCACGGAATAATCGGACGCATGATGGCGGATCCAGCGAACCGCTCGATGCATGTCTTCCGCGATCTCAAGGATGGTGAATCGGGGTTGGGAACCATGGACGACGGCGAACACGGTGTAGCCCTCGTCGAGCAGTGCTTTGCAGTAGGGAGGATTAATTCCGTTATGGTCGGAATAAAATCCGCCGCTAATAACCCAGATGACGCCGAGGCCATTGGTCTTGGCCGGTTGCAGCACATCCAGAGTGAGCGCTGTACCGAACTTGCGGCCGTAAATCACCTCGGTGCGGCGAAGACCGGAAAGTCCATCGGCCCAAGCGGAGAATCCGATCAGACTGCAGAGATAATGCAGGAGGAGAAGGTGTCGTTGTATCATAGGAAGGAGACGGTTGTCGGCTGGACACGGTCATCCTGCAAGTCAAACCGACTGCCAGACTAAACTGTCCAACGAAGGGCGGCAGGTGCCTATTGGTGCTTTGCCTATTGGTGCTGGCGTGGGGCGCAGTTAGGCTTGGTCGATTTGAGCCGGTGGGCTGCGTCGGCAATGTATCTCTGTGGGCTGGGCCGCGCGACTGGGGTAAAAATTGCGTCGAGGCTGAATCGCGTCTCGGGGACCTGCTCTGCGACACGGCGCCTTGCGCCAGAACTCCCTGTTACCCGAAGGTGCGTGCTACACGCTGAAAGGTGATGAGCAAGCGTCCTACGCCGCGGCGCGAACGGGGGAACAGGGGGAATAGGGGGAATAGGGGGAAATTCTGGTTCCTCGCTGTTTTCAGTGAGTTGACCGTCGAGATCGGTTGTCCCCGAAGGCCAGTGGCTCCCAGCAACCGGGAGTTCCCAGTGCCTTGAAGGCCTGCAAGACCAGAAGTTTGGAAGGTGGGAACGACGATCTCGCCTGGGTTGAGAAGTCTCCAAACTTTCGATACGTAACCCCCCGAAAACTTGGGTTTTATCCGGTTTCGCAATTTCTTGACGCAACCTGGACGCTTCTCACGACCACCGGAGCAATTGCTGTCGATGCCTAGGATCAATTCTGGTTGGGATAAGAAACCTCCAAGTCGCTCCCCTATCTTGGGAGCTACTGCTACTCACTGAAAGTAGCGAGGAACCCCAATTCGTCCCTTGGATTACGGAGTGTTGTGTCCGGCGCCGCTATTGGTCGAATTACCAGCGCCACCGTGTCGCCGTTCGTTGCCGCGTCGTTCCATCTTCTTGCGGTGTTCTTCGAGCAACCGCTTTTGATCTTCATCGAGCAGTGGCAAGACCTGCTGGTGCATGCGCTCGAAGGAACCTTTCATCCGACGTTCTGTTTCTTGATGGATGCCCGAGACGTCGGTTTCAGCGGCCTTCAGAATGGGCTCAATTTTGGTAACTTGCTCCGGGCTTAGGTGAAAATCAGTGGTCCAACGCTTAAGGATACGGGCCGACATTGCGCCAGACTCACGAGGAGGCCGCGGAGTTGGCTTGGCCGGGAAGGCTCGAGCACCGAAGACGCCCGCGACCGCGCCGGCGACAAACGTGGCGGCTAGGTAACCAATGATCGCAGTGCGGCTCAGGGGGCTCATTGCAGGGCAAGGTACGTTTCCGGCTCGGGCACCACGAAGGCTTCGTCGATCCAGCTGTTGGTCGGATCGCTCACCGATAGCAGAATGGCGCACAGCGCTGCGCAACCGGCGAAGGCGACGCCCCACCGCAGCACGGCGAGCAAGTTGATGCCTTCGGCTTCGGAACGGGCCCGTCGCATGGCGGCCAAGACCCGATATTCGAGCACAGGTTCCAGCGCAGCGGTTGCCGCAGCAGGTGGATAAGCCGTCGCGGCGGACTTCAGTAGACGATCCAACGGATGGGTCTTCATGGGTGAATTTCCTCCATCAATTCTGAAAGGTGTTTCTTCATTTTGGCCCGAGCGCGGAAGGCTCGCACTTTTACTAGAGGACCGCTCCAACCGGTGATGTGTCGGACCTCTTCGACCGATTTCTGCTCCAGGTGGAGCAGTGTAATGACCAATCGGTCTTCCGGGTTGAGCCGTGCTAGCATCTTTTCAACGAGTTCTCGCGACGCCAATCCATCTTCGGGTGACAAATCGTCGTCGGTGGCCGCGAGGTTTTGCACCACCTGTTCCTCGTCTTCGCTGAGATCGGACATCCGCCATTCGGGCCGGATCTTTTCGTGGGCGATCTGGTTGAGGCAGGTGTTGACCGCCACACGGGACACCCAGTGCTCGAAGGGCACGGCTCCTCGGTATTGGTCGATTCGGGTGAACACCTTGACGTACACGGCTTGAATGAGGTCTTCCTCGCTAGTTCTTCGGGGCAGGTGTGACCTCACGATTTTGACGATCAATCCATGCAAATGTTGCATGAGGACGCGAGCTGCATCCTCATCGCCCGCCCGCACGCGTTCTACGCAGGCGGTCACATCCAACACCGGTTCGTCCATGCTCAAATCGGAGAACACCCCTCACTGTTTCAAGCGACCGCTTCCAGTCGGCAAGGTTACAAGATTCCCCCGACCCATCAACAGCACACGCGCTTTTGAGCCTTTATTCCCGAGGGACAGGCTGGTTTTCTGGCTTCTGTGAAGACTGTCGCCCTCCAGACCCTTGTTACTCAGTGCCAGGCTTGGATGACTCCGGAGCGCTACCGGGACTATGACCGGGCGCGCAATGGCCTGCAGGTCGAAAGCCGGGGTTCGGTGCGCAAGATCGCCGCTGCGGTCGATTGCTCGCTGGCCACCGTGCGATTGGCGGCCGTATCGGGCGCGAATTTGATGGTGGTTCACCACGGGTTGTTCTGGTCAGAAACCCGGCCATGGACGGGGCCTCGAATGGCTTTGATCCGAGCCTTGCTCGAGGCCGACATGGCCGTTTATTCCATGCACCTGCCGCTTGATGCCCACAAAACCTTAGGAAACGCCGCTCAATTGGCCCGCTTGGTCGGGTTGCGACGCCTGAAGCCGTTTTTCCGGCATGAAGGGGAATTCGTCGGTTGGCAGGGTGAAACAACTCTGAGCCGCGAGGCCTTGGGTCGCCGTTTGGGTGAAATTCTGGGACGTGATCCGATCCTGCTGGCCGGGGGCGGTTCGCAGTGTCGCAAAGTAGGCATTTGTACTGGCGGCGCCGGAGCCGAACTCCAACAAGCGGCCGCCGAGGGGGTGGATACCTTTATCACTGGCGAAGGCCCGCACTGGACGCATGCCTTGGCAGAAGAGTCTGCTATCAACGTCTTTTACGGAGGGCACTATGCGACGGAGACCTTTGGTGTGCGGGCCTTGGCGGAGAAGTTGGCCAGCAAGTTCGGGTTGCCGTGGGAATTCATCGATCACCCCAGCGGTTTGTGAGCGGAAACCGTGGGAGAGGCTGAGAACGGCTGAGAATTAGGGCTTCCAGAGAGCTGGATCTCGGAGATCGGGTCCCCACCCGTTGCTGCCGATCTCGCCCCGCATTGAACCCACAGTGGACAAGAAAAAACCCCTCCCGTTTCGGGGAGGGGTTGAAAGGACATACTCTAGACCCGCCGATCACGAGGATCGGTCGATCAGAACTTGTAAACGATGCTGGCCGTGAGGCTCAGATCGT
>CAINWP010000139.1 GCA_903854475.1 uncultured Verrucomicrobiota bacterium | reverse complement strand
GCTGGCCCAGGTGAGCGACTTCAAGGAGACCGCGGGCAGAGGTGTCAGCGCACTCATCGATGGTCAGCGCATCCTGGTCGGTCGCGCCACCTTCCTCAAAGACCAAGGCGTGTTGGGTGACCTCTTTGAGTCGGTAGATCTCGATGAAACCGCCGGATACAGTCTCCTCTTCGTGGCCCGAGATGGGCACTGCATCGGATGGGTCGGCCTCCAAGATCAGACCCGTCCGGAGGCCGCAGAAGCCCTCGAACAACTTCGGGCTTCGGGCATACGCCGCATTACCATGGTGAGCGGTGACCGCCGCCCCGTGGCTGAACGCGTCGCCCAAGAGATTGGCGTGACTGAAGTGGTGGCCGAATGCCTCCCGCAAGACAAGGTGGAGTACGTGCGTCAAACCAAGGCCAAGGGCCACCGCGTGGCGGTCATCGGCGACGGCGTCAACGACGCACCGGCGCTAGCCTCAGGCGATATTAGCATCGCGATGGGAGCCGCCGGCAGCGAAGTCGCCATCAACTCGGCGACCATCGCCCTGATGAACAACGATCTCCGCCGACTGCCCTTCCTCATCCGCCTCAGCCGCATGGCTCGTACGGTCATCAACCAGAACTTCCTCTTCGGCGTCGTCTTTATTATCGGCGGTATGGCCGCTGCGTCCTTCGGGTACCTCAACCCGATCGTTGCTGCCATCTTGCACAATGTCGGATCACTCTTTGTGGTCTTCAACAGCGCCCGCCTGGTCCGCCAGGGCGAAGAACTCGAGCCCTTCGTCCAAGGCGACGACGCCGCCAACCCGAGCACCGGAACCCCCGCCCCGCAGGCCGCCTGACCGGGATGACCTCTGTGACACGGCGGTCTCTTTTAGAGATACGCCGACCGCCTCAAACTCCTCTCGCCCCGTTCCCTCACCCGCTTACGCCTCATGAACCCTCCCTCCCCTTCCGGCAGAGCGTCCGCTGAGCACCCCAGCGACGAGGTCGTCGTCCGGGCAACGGGTTTGACCAAGGTGTTCAAAGACTTCTGGGGTCGGCCCAAGGCGCGGGCCGTAGACAATGTCGACTTTGAGATCCGACGCGGCGAGGTGTTCGGACTCCTCGGGCCCAACGGCTCGGGCAAATCCACCACTATCAAGCTGCTCCTGGGCCTGCTGTACCCGACTAAGGGCCACATCACGGTCTTCGGCCAGTCGCCGCGCGATGTCGCCACCAAGGCCCGCATCGGCTACCTGCCCGAAGAGAGCTACCTCTACCGGTTTCTCAATCCGGCTGAGACACTCGATTTCTTCGGCAGCCTCTTCCAAATCGATTCGGCAGAACGCCGTCGCCGCGCCGAGCAGCTCATCGAGATGGTAGGCCTGAACCAGGCCCGGTCGCGGACCATCGGCGAATTCTCGAAAGGCATGCAGCGCCGTATCGGTATCGCTCAGGCGCTCATCAACGACCCCGACCTGGTCATCTTGGACGAACCCACCGCGGGCCTCGACCCGCTGGGCTGCCGCGAAGTCAAAGACCTGATCCTGGCCCTGGCCCAGCGAGGCAAGACGGTCATCTTGTCCAGTCACCTGCTCAGCGATGTCGAAGACGTTTGCGACCGCGCGGTGATTTATTACGGTGGACGCATCCAGGCCCAAGGCCCGCTGAATCAGCTGCTAGCCAAGCCCGACTCGGTGCGCATCACCGCCCCCGTCCTCTCCCGCGAAACCACCGAGAAGGTGCTCAACCTCATCCGAGCCGAGGTGGGCGATACCGTCCGCCTCGAGAACCCGACCCAAAACCTGGAATCGTACTTCCTTGGAGTGGTTGAAGCGGCTCGCCGTCAGGCCGAAACCAGCGGGGCTACGAGCGGCAATCGGGTGGCCGAATACCTGCGAGGACCCGGCGATTCGGGTGACAATTCTGGCACCCATTCGGGCAATCATCAGGCTGACTCAGTGCTAGACCGCCTGTCGCGACCTACAGAATCGGCGGCTCCCATCGTATCTGAGATGGCTGTTCCATCCCAGCCCTCGACCGAGGCGGTGCTCGAATCGCTCGTCCGCCACGAGGCTCCCGCGCCCCAAGCACCGGCCTCCAGAGCTTCCACTGTTTCGGCCCCATCGACCCCAACAGCCTCATCCGTCCTGCCGGCCAAGACAGTCGCCCCGGAACCGGCAAAGCCCGTGGATCTCTCAAAGGCCAACGACGCGCTCTCTGGCCTCCTCGGTGGCAACAAAGGCGATAAGAAGTGACCCAACATGACGCGTCGCTTTGAGGTTTACCGCAACGCCGATCGGCAGTTGATGGCCATTCCCCTAGGATTCTCCTGGGCGGCAGCGGTCTTGGATTGGCTCTGGGCCTTGTGGCTCCGGCTGCCCCAGCTCGGCCTCGTCTTTCTCGTCCTCAATCTAGTCAGTAGTGCAGTCCTTTACGCCAATCGGGCCGGATGGAAATCGTACCTGCTGAGCCAAGTGGTTCAGGGAATTGTCATCGGTTTTTCTGCCCGCCGCTTCCGAGAACTGTCGGCCGAGCGCCAGGGCTATGCCTACCTCTGCACTGTGCCTGCCCGCAACGCGGCAGAGGCGGTGGCCAAAGTCCTTCAAGTCGGAGGAGTTCCCCTGCCGGAATGGAAGGGACGCCACCTGGCCGGCGTGCCCGACCTTGTCCCCAAGACCTTGCGCCCCCTGTTGGCGGTGGCGTTGTTGACCATCAAGGCGGCCTTTCGCTACCGCCTGGTCATTACCCTGCTCGGCCTGCTCATCGCCCTGGTGTTCATCCTGCCCAGCGCCATCAAGCACGACGGTTCGGCCCAAGGATTCACTCAGATTCTCATTACCTACACCCTCAGCGCCATCACAGCCCTGCTCGGGTTCACCACCCTCTGGATCGCCTGTGGCACGCTAGCGCGCGACATCGAAGAGATGCAGCTCTTCCTCATCGCCTCCAAGCCCATCCCCCGCTGGCAAATCTGGCTGGGCAAGTGGTTCGGCATCATGGTCGTCAATCTGGGCATGCTGGCCATCTCCGGCTCAGTTGCCTACGGGCTGCTGCAATTACGCACTGGCGAACTCTCCGCAGAGCAGCAACTAAAACTACGCAACGAAGTCTTAGTTGCCCGCGCCGGAGCCCGGGAACCCGCGGTCGATCTCACCCAAGACATCCAGGCCCTCCTCAAGGAACGTCTCAAAGACGCCGCCGCGGCCGCTCTAGATCCCGCCTTTGTCCGCAAGCAAGTCGAAGAAATGGTCAAGGCCCGGCAGCAAGTGGTCCCGCCCGGGATGCTGCGCCGTTGGGAGGTTCCTCTTGGGGCCGACGCCAAACAGCGCCTCGCTGGCCGCCCCCTCTTCATTCGCGTCAAATTCTTCACCACCCAATACAACTCCGAAGGCACCTTGCACCCCGCCTATTGGGAAATCGGCCCTCCGGGTGGTCGACGACTACGCCTGGAGAACTCGTTACCGGCCGAGTCGTTCGTCGAATTCGGGCTCGACCCAAGAGCCACCGCCGAACTCATTAACGCCCAAGGCGTATTGGCCGTGGACTTCCAGAACTGGACCCAGCAGCCCCTGCTCTTCCCGCTCGATGAAGGCATGGAAGTGCTCTTCCATGAGGGTGGGTTTGCACTCAACTATGCCCGCGGTCTCATGATCATCGCCTTTTGGTTGGGCTTGCTCACGGCTGTCGGCCTGGCCTGCTCCAGCTTCCTCTCCTTCCCTGTGGCCTCCTTCTGCTCCATCGCCCTGCTCGTGCTGGGGCTCTCGAGCAACACCCTCAAGCAAGTCGTCGATCAGGGCGGCATTGTGGGCGTCAACAGCGAGAACGGAATGGTCACCGAGAACACCCTAATCAACCAAGTCAGCGTCGCCGTGTACGGGTCGGCCAAGCAACTCATCGACCAAGTCAGCGGCTACTCCCCCATTTCGAACCTGAGCACCGGCCGCAGCATCACCTGGCTGGAGCTCGTGCGCGCCTTCGTCGTCATCAACGTCCTAGTCGGTGGCGCCATCTCCATCGTCGGCATCGTGGTACTGACCCGCCGGGAACTCGCAGCCCCCACCAAGTTCTGATGACTCTCCGAAAGGCCATCCTCTCCGTCGTCATCATCGCGGCGTTCATCGCTTCCCACTTCATCCAGGGAAGCCTGAACCGCGACCGCGAAACCTTCGGCCTCACGCGCACGGCCATCATTAGCAATGCTCCGCCGATCTTAGCCTTCACCACGGTGGCCTTGGGCGGCTTCCGCGGGCTCATCGCCAACACCCTGTGGATCCGAACCACCGAACTGCAAGAAGACGGCAAGTATTTCGAAGCCGTTCAATTGGCCGACTGGATTACCAAGCTCCAGCCCCATTTCACCAGCGTCTGGGTGCACCAGGCTTGGAACATGGCCTACAACATCTCGGTGAAGTTCCCCAATCCCGAAGACCGCTGGCTGTGGGTGCAGCGGGCCATCGAACTACTGCGCGACGAGGGCATGCGCTACAACCCGCACGAGGCGCTGATGTACCGCGAGTTGGGTTGGATCTACCAACACAAGATGGGCGCATATCTTGATGACGCCCACATGACCTACAAAGCCCGGTGGGCCCGGCAGATCGAAGACATCATCCCTGGCGGGAGGCCCGATTACGCGACCCTGCTCAAGCCCGACACCGCGGCCAACAGCAACCGGGTGGCGATCATGGTCAACAAGTTCAAGTTGGTGCCCTCCATCATGAAGGAGGTCGACGACCAATACGGACCGTTGGAATGGCGTTTGCCCGAGTCGCACGCCGTGTACTGGAGCTACCGCGGTCTCGGCGAATCTAAGAAAGAGGCCGACCGGGCTCCCCTGCGCCGGGTGGTCTTCCAGTCGATGCTCACCGCCTTCCAGCGTGGGCGCCTCTACACCAATATTGCCACCCGTTCCATCGAACTCGGGCCCAACCTCAACATCGTGGCCAAAACCAGCAAGGCCTACGAAGACATGATGGCTGCCGACGAAAAGATGGCCGACCACTTCGCCAAGGGTCACAAGAACTTCCTGCGCGACGCCGTGTACTTTCTCTACACCTCCAACCGCGAGAAGGAAGCCGCCCAATGGTGGGCCTACTGCCAGAAGAAGTACGCCGACCAACTCGGAGACCAAGCTGGTATGAGCCTAGAGACCTTTGCCATCGCCAAGGTTTCTGAAGACGCCAACGAAACCTCCACAGACCGCATCAAAGTCATCATCACGGGCCTCTTGGCGCAGGGATTCTTCAGCCTCGGCAATGGCGATGACGACCGGGGTGAATCGATGATCCGCCTGGCGACCAAGGTCCATGCCAACTTCGAAGCCCGCACGCCCAACAAGAGCATGCGTCAGCGCCTCGCCATCGCCTCGCTCAACGACTACAAGCTCGAGGTCCTGCGCGACATGCTCGCTCCGGCCGAAGACGTGAACCCGCAGTTCCAGAACACCCTGCGCACCCGCCTGAACTTGCCTGCCGACTTCGGTCGCCCCCCCGGCACCAACGCCCCCGCCGCTCCCACAGTTCCGATGGCTCCTGCGGCCCCGGCAAGCCCAGCGCCGCCCAAGCGCTGAAACTCACCGCCGCAACCGAGCAGACAGCCGCAGTCGAATTGCCCCAACGGGACAACACATACCAGCCCTGAGCAAAGCCTAGGTTGCAGCATTCCGAGTCATCACCCGTCACATCCCCCGACGGACCGCTCGGAGAGCGGTCCCTACCCAACACCGCGGTCGCAAGATCAACCCAACAATCCCAACTCACGGAACAAACCCGACAGCTCGAGCTAGGCACCGCTGCTCTGGTAGGGCGATTTCTCCGAAAGCGCCGCTCCGTGCACCTGCCCGTGTTGCAGCAATCCAAGTCACCAGCCCTCCAGACGGACCGCTCGGAGAGCGGTCCCTACCCAACACCGCGGTCGCAAGATCTGCCAAAGATCGGTCAGCGCCGGTGCCTGCGTTACCCCTCGAGTCCGCGCATCCAAGAGGTGAAACCAGGCATGGG
>CAINWP010000138.1 GCA_903854475.1 uncultured Verrucomicrobiota bacterium | reverse complement strand
CCGCCCCCATCCGCTCGCTCATTTGCGTCAGCAAATCCTCCCGAAACTTCTCCTCGCCCAGACACCAACCGCGCCGAATCGGCTTGAACTCCTCGCCTTCCTCCGCCCCGCGCCGTTCCTTTACATATCAATATCAAGAACCGACCCCTTTACACCTTTACCCAAGTCACGTGTGGCCCGGTGTGGCGCCCCTTCCCAAACGGTGAAGAGCGTGGCTCCTTTGAGCAGGAAGCGCTCGCTGTGGGGCGAGGCGGCCAACCGACAAAGCACCCGTTCGACGCCGTACCGGGCAAGGACGCGGTTGAATTCCCAATTCTTCGCCTGGGCCAGGGTGAGGAGACGCTGCCGCACCGAGGCGGCGACATTGGGCGTCTTCATGCGAGCGACTCCACATAGGGGCGAAGGACGTTTTCCATGCGGCATACGCGAGCCATGACCCAGAGCTCGTCCATCGTGAATCGGCGCCGAGCCCAGCCGTCACGAAGCGCCTCGACGGCGACATGGATGCCGATCTTGTTCCGGTACTTGAAACAGTCGACGACGGTCTTGGCAGGGGTGGTGATTTGCACGGATACGCCGTCAACTTGGTGAAGAGCCGTTCCGGACTTCAAGGCCTCGCCTCCGAACCGCACGATATGGAGCGGCGGATACCCCTGGGCTGGTGGTCGGGACTTGCGGTCAATGGCCAGCCAGACTTCGTGAGGTGACTCGGTGGTCAGTTCATGGAACACAAGGGCTGAGAGCAGGCAGACGACCCCGTGTGGCACCCTCACGGCGGCTTGTGCCAGGCTGTGGTGCTCGGAGACCTCATGACCCGCCACGGCGTAGACCCCATGGCTGAGTCGGGAGATCCTTCCGTCGGCGAGGGGCGTTTCCAGCGCGCTGCGCGGGAGTCCGAAACCCGCGAGGTCACGGGTACGGATGACCCGCTTCCGGCGTAGCAGCGGGTTGAGCCTAAAATCCAGGGTGCCAGCCATGCTTTAAAGATACAATACGTCGGCACATATTAGCAAGTGCCTGTCGGATGTCTCCTAGACGGAAACTCTGGAGTGAAACTCGGCGAATGGTTTTATGACGTGAAGGCGACGGCGGAGCTGGGAGGATTGAACGGGGGATTCGCAGGCACAGGGCTCGGGAAACGGATTTCGCGGCTGAGGTCGGTCGCCTGTTGCGATTCGTAGGCGGAGAGAAGCGGCACCACCACTTAGGCTTGATGATCTCCTCGAACACGTTCCCCCAAGTCCGGGTGGGTGCCTTGGAGTCAGCGGCCATCAGGTAGGCGCGAGCTATCTGGAGGTTGGCGAAGGGGACGGCATGGGCCTCATTGCGCCCGTGGAGCAGGCATGTGGCGTCGCCCTTGTTTTGGTGCCGAGGGACTGCTGTCGGCCGCTTTTGGCGTCCTCGCACCAGAAAGTTTTCGCGCGTCGGAAGAATCGGAATTTTGGCATCATAACCGGTTTGGTTATAAAGCGTGAGACCATTGCCCTCACCTCCGCTAGCGAGTGCGCCGTTTACTGACGCCTTTGCTGACAGTTAACGGCATTTTGGAGGTTGAGCCTCGAGACCCCCCCGGGGAACCGAGGAAAACGCACTGGAGGCGAGGGTCGGAATCGAACCGACGATGCAGCTTTTGCAGAGCCGTGCCTTACCACTTGGCGACCCCGCCCTCCGTTAGAGCCCGGCAAATAAAGGGAATCATCGACTGAAGCGCAAGTGGGGTTTTGGAAAATGTCGAAACATGGTGGAAATCGGGTGTGTGAAAACCGTAGGCGTAGCGACTTTTCTCAAACCAGGGCCGCTCTTCGGCTCTAGTTTCACCGGCTCACTTTCGATCAATGCCACACTGCACACCTTCTCGATCCAAACACCCATTCCAACTCACTCACCCAACTCAACCTTGGCCCCTCGGGCTCGCCTTTGCATGCTAGCACCATGCCACGCCGCTCGTTGACTCGCGCACTCTGGATACGATCTCTGTTGCTGGGGCTTATGCCGCTGAGGCTGCTGATGCCCATTGCCTTCAGTGCGGATATCGCGCCAGCGGGCAAAGGCCTAAACAACGCCGCACCCAACGGCTTCAGACCGCTGGTGAAGGATGATCGCACAGCAACGCCGGTTCTGGCGCCGCCATCCTCCGAGGGCGAACAGCGGATCAAACAGTTCCAACTGGCTCCGGGTCTTTCAGTAAAGCTCTGGGCCGCTGAACCCCAATTAGCCAATCCCGTGGCTTTCTCGGTCGATGAACAGGGGCGCGTGTTCACCAGCGAAACGTACCGGTACCGAACCAGTGTGCTCGATATCCGGCATTACATGTTCATGCTGGAGGACGATCTGGCCTCGCGCACCGTGGAAGACCGCTTGGCCCAAATTCGCAAATGGTTCGGTCCCGAGGGCGAGCGAGCGCTGAGCCAAGAAACGGAAGTGATCCGCAAACTAGAGGACACCGATCACGATGGCCGGGCTGACCACTCCGAGATCGTGGCAGAACACTTCACCAGCCCCCTCAGCGGCATTGGCAGTGGTGTGCTGGCCCGCCAGGGGCAGGTGTGGTTTACCGAGATTCCGTCGCTGTGGCACATCGGGCCGGCCGGTTCGGTTCGGGGCAACTTGCCGAAACCCAAGGAACCCGCGCTGCAATCCAAACCCCAGGTGCATCCTGAGTCGCTCGAGGCGCGGGCGATTTTGCACGGCTTCGGGGTGCGTTTCAGCTTCACGGGCCACGACTTGCATGGGCTCATTTTCGGACCGGATGGGCGCCTGTACTTCTCCTGCGGCGATCGCGGTGCCCACGTGGTGACGCAGGAGGGCACGGTGATCGATTTGCCCGACGAAGGGGCGGTGTTTCGCTGTGAACCCGATGGTTCGAAGCTGGAGGTGGTCCATCGCGGGTTGCGCAATCCGCAGGAACTGGCCTTCAACGATGAGGGCGATCTCTTCACCGGTGACAACGATTCGGATCAAGGCGACCGGGAGCGCTGGGTGCCCGTGATCGAAGGGGCCGACTCCGGTTGGCGGGTGGGGCATCAACACGCGCCGTTGGGCAATGCGGGGCTGTGGAACCTGGAGCGGTTGTGGGTCCCGCCGTTCGAGGGGCAATCGGCCTCCATCCTGACGCCCATCGCCAATATCGCCGACGGCCCCAGCGGGCTAGTCCACGATTCGGGCACCAGCCTTCCGAAGGCGCTGCGCGGGCGCTTTCTGCTGGCCTACTTCAAAGGCACCAGTGCCAAGAGCGGGATTAGTTCGCTGCAATTGCGACCCTCCGGTGCAACTCACGAGCTGGTGGCGCACGACCCGCTGATCTGGAACTCCCTGGTGCCCGATGTCGACCTGGGGCCCGACGGATCCATCTTCTTTGCCGACTGGCACGAGGGCTGGCCCAAGAGCAATAAAGGCCGAATCTACAAAGCCATCTTCGCCGAGGTGGCCGCCGATCCCGAGGTGGCCCGGACTCAGCAATTGCTCGCGGTCGGCATGAAGGACCGAGCGCCCGAGGAGCTGTCGTCCTTGTTGGGGCATCGCGATCAGAGGGTTCGGCAAGAGGCTCAATACGAGTGGGTGCGGCGCGGTTCCAGCTCGGTGCCAACCTTGAAGACCCTGGCCTCAAAGGCCACCGACGAGCGGGTGCGCATCCACGCGATCCGGGCGCTCGGGCAATTGGCCCGGAAAGATCCCGCTCCGCTCGGAAAACTGCTGCTGGATGTGGCCAAGAACGCCGAGGGTGAGGTGCGCGTCCAAGCCATCCGAGCGCTGGCTTCATCCACGGAATTAGTGCGGAAACCGGGTACGGCTCCGTGGCTCAAAGACCAATTAGCCCACACGAATCCCCGCGTGCGATTGGCCGCGGCACTGGGCCTGGGTCGGGCCCGATTGTCCGACGGTGATGCCGCCGCCTTCATCGGAAGTGTGCGTCGGTTTGGAACGCCCGACGCCGTGTTGCGCCACGGTCTGGCCTATGGGCTGGCCTCCGCTCTGTCCGATCGGGTCATCGAGGCCCATCGCTCCGACGCCGACCGCGAGGTGCGGCAACTGGTGCTGCTCGCGGCCCGCATTCACCCGTCGCCGGCGATCCGAGGCTTCCTGTCCGACCCAGATCCACTGCTGGCGCTCGAGGCCGCGCGGGCGATCCACGACCTGCCGCTGACTGCGGCTCTCCCGAACCTGGCCTCACTGGCTGAACCGGCTCCGCTTCAGGCCTGGCGAGGTGCCCTGGCCGCCAAGGCTCCCCTGCCCGTCCCGACTCCGGCGCCCGGAGCCATCCGAGACCTGCGGGCCGATCAACCTCTGCCCTGGGGCGACGCGCCCGTGGATCACGCCTCGCCGATGCTGCTGCGCATCGTGAATGCCAACTTCCGCCTGGGCACCCCGCAGGCGGCCCAACGTCTCGCCGCACTGGCCCGCGACACCGGGCTGCCGGAGCGCATCCGCACCGAAGCCCTGCTCGCCCTAGGCCACTGGGAAACACCCCCGGCCCGGGATCGCCTTTTGGGCGTCTACCGACCCCTGGCGACTCGGCCTGCGGGTCCAGCCATCAACGCGCTTGGCACTGTCGCTCCTGCACTGCTGCTCGGAGACACCACCGAAGCCATTCAGGTGGCGGTAGCCGAAGCCCTGAGCCGATTACACCTAACGAACTCAGTCGCAGCACTCGAGACCCTCGTGCGTCGCCCCCAGGCATCAGCCAAGGCACGGGCAGCGGCCCTCACCGCGGCCTTCCGATTGGCCCATCCGCCGACCAAACTGCAACCCCTGCTCACCTTCGCCGCGACCGACCCTGCCGAACCCCTGCGACTCGCCGCCTCGAAACTGTCTACCGAACTCAATCCCAACGATGCGGTCGGGAAACTGGCCGGCCTCCTCGAACGAGGGTCTTTGGCGGAACAGCAAGCCGCCTTCGCCTCGCTGGGCGACCTCAAGTCGGACGCCGTCGATGCCGTTCTGGTCGACTGGCTCGACCGACTCATGAAGCGCGAAGTGGCCAATGAGGTGATGCTTGATTTGGTCGAGGCTGCTCGATTGCACCCGGCCGCAGCGGTCCAGACCCGACTGGCTGCCTACCAAGACTGGAAGCTTCCCAAGGACGCGCTCTCGCCTTACCGCGAAGCACTCGTGGGCGGCAACGCCTCCCGGGGTCGTTCTCTCTTCTACGAACACGCCGCCGTGGCCTGCACCCGCTGCCACCAAATCGGCACCGACTCTGGTGGCAATGCCGGCCCGAAGCTCGATGGACTCGCCTCGCGGGCCACTCGAGAACACCTGCTCGAAAGCCTCGTGCTCCCCAATGCCCAAATTGCGACCGGCTTCGAGAGCACCCTGGTGACCACGCTTTCGGGCGCGGTCTTGGCGGGAGTGGTGCGGAACGAGACTGAAACCTCCCTCACCCTGCTCACGCCCGACGAGGGCGAGGTAAGCCTCTCCAAAAAAGATATTCGCACTCGCAGCCGCGGACCCAGCGGCATGCCTGAAGGCTTCGGCGAGACCCTCACGCGCTTCGAACTGCGCGACCTCGTGGAGTTTCTAGGCACGCTGAAGTAGCCCATAACTTTCACTGGCCAACCCCAGCCTCCTGAGATCCCGTTGTGATTATGAAACTTCCCGCCGTTGCTCGCTGGATTGCCCTAGCGCTGGCACTCGGGCTTCCCGGGCAAGCCGCCGACCGCCGGCCTTCACTGCCCGAACAGTGGCGGCAGGAACACCGAATCATCGACTTGCACCAGCATGTCAACGGCACTGAAGAGCACGTCCGTCGCTGGTTACGGATCATGGACCAGGTCGGCGTGGGCGTCGGGGTCAACCTCAGCGGCGGCACGGTCACGGCTAAGCCCGGCGAACTCTCCGCCTTCGAACGAACGCAGGCCCTGACCGAACGGTTGGCTCCGGGGCGAGCGGTCCTGTACTTCAACCTCGACTATACCGGTTGGGATCAACCCGGCTTCGCCGAACGGGCCATCGAACAAGTGAACCGCGCGCACGCTCTCGGCGCGGCCGGCCTAAAGGAATACAAGCGACTGGGCCTCTTTCTGCGCGACCAACAAGGCCAGTTGATCCGCATCGATGATCCACGCCTCGACGGCGTCTGGAAGCGCTGCGGTGAGCTGGGTTTGCCGGTCAGCATCCACGTCGCCGACCCGAAGGCGTTCTGGTTGCCCTACACCGCACAGAACGAGCGCTGGAAGGAGCTTAAGGATCACCGGAGCTGGTGGTTCGGTGACCCGAAACAATTTCCGACGCGCGAGAAATTGCTCGAAGCGCTCGACCGGGTGATCCGCCGTCATCCAAAGACGACCTTCGTTTGCGTGCACTTCGCCAACAACGCCGAAGACCTCGCTTGGGTGGACCGCACGCTCACCGAGCATCCCAACATGCACGCCGACCTGGCTGCGCGGATCCCAGAACTGGGCCGGCACGACCCCGAGGCCCTGCGGCAGCTCTTCATCCGCCACCAAGATCGCATCCTCTTCGCCACCGATTTCCAGGTGTACGAAAAGTTGATCCTCGGTTCTTCGGGCGACGCGGAAAAACCCACCGACGAGGATGCGGCCGCGTTCTTTTCCAAAGAATGGCGCTGGCTGGAAACGCGCGACCGCAACTGGCCGCACATGACCCCAATCCAGGGCGACTGGACCATCAGCGCCATCGGGTTGGCGCCCGAGGTGCTCCGGAAAATATACTTCGATAATGCCCGCCGCTTGCTGGTGCGTTCGCTGCCTTTCACCACGGTCCGGGCCCACCGCATCACCCGAGATTTTAAGCCCGACGGACGGTTGCGGGAGCGCGAATGGTCTCGGGCGACGCCCTTCCGCTTGGAGCAAGAGGCGGCGGATGGGCGAGTCCGCCCGGAGATCAGCACGACCTGCCGAGTGCTGTGGTCGGACCGGTTTCTGTACCTGGCCTACGAGTGCCCGTTCACCGAACTCACCGATTTCGGCAAGGCACGCTCCGGTGAACGGGTTTCCAAGGAAGGTTCGCTGTGGGACAAGGACGTGGTGGAATTCTTCTGCGCTCCCGACCCGTCGCAGTTGAATCACTACACCGAATACGAGTGGGCTCCAAACAACGAGGCCCTCGACCTGCGCCTTCGCCGTCCCGAGTCCGACTTCGCCTGGAGCAGCAAAATGGAATGGCAAGTGCGTGTGGATCGCGGGCGCAAGGTGTGGACGAGCGAAGTTCGCATTCCGTTGTCCGCCTTGTCGGAGACCGCTCCCACGGTCGGAACCCGGTGGCGCGCCAACCTCTACCGTATTGACCGGGTCCATCGTGCGTTCCTCGCCTCGAACCCACTGTTAAGTGGCAGCTTCCACACACCCGAGCGCTTCGGTTGGCTTGAGTTTACTGAGTGAGTCCCAAGGAGGGAGGAACCAATCTAGGTAGCGCTCCTCAGGTAGGGCTGAATCTTTGAGACGGAGGTACATCCCCCCGGCGCTTTCGGAGAAATCGCCCTACCCCCTGAGCCATCGACATCTCCAGGTAGGGCTCCGATCTCCGAGCCGGCCACACGTCACACCGGTGCTTTCGCAGAAGGCGCCCTACCCTCAGCGCGGCTGCAGGACTGGCTGAAGCACCTTCCAGACGTTGGTAGCCACGCGGCGGTGGCCTTCAGCGTTGGGGTGGATCTGGTCAGGAAGGTTGAGTTCCGACCGGCCTCCCACGCCGTCGAGAAGGAACGGGATCAGGGCAACCTTGTTCGTCTCGGCCAGGTCGTGATAAAGGGACTCGAATTGACGAGTGTAGGCCTCGCCGAGGTTCTCAGGCATCTTCATGCCGGCCAACACCACGCGCACGTTCGGATACTTAGCTCGGGTGCGCTCAATCACCGTCTGCAAGTTGGTGCGGGTGGCCTCCAGCGGCAGCCCCCTCAAACCGTCATTGCTACCCAACTCCAGCAAAAGAGCATCGACGGGGCGACGCAGGATCCAATCCAACCGACGGAGCCCGCCCGCGGAGGTATCCCCACTCAGCCCGGCATTGACCAACTTCCAAGACAAGCCCGCTTCACGGATCTTTTCCTGAATCCGTGCCGGCCACGCCTCACTCGGGTCGACCCCGAATCCTGCCGAGAGGCTGTCACCCAGCACGACCAGGATCTTGTCAGCCGGCCGCGTGCCCGAGGAGTTAGAAGCGGTTTCCGCCGCGAGCATCCCCCAGCCTAGCATCCCCAGACACAACGCTACCCAGAGCGCGACGGGGAAGCAGGACCGGCGGTTCATGGATCAGTGAGCCGAGTCGGAGGCGTCGGCCTGGGCAGGCTTGGGACGGTACAAAACCACCACGTGGCCGATCACCGTGACCAAGTGGCTATTCGACTCACGGGCCACTTGTTCGCCGATCTCGTGGCGCTTGTCCTTAAGGTCGAAGAGCCGAATCTTCACCAACTCGTGCTGGGCCAACTCGCGATCAAGGCCAGCGAGAAACGCCGGAGAAACTCCTCCACGCCCAAGGCGGACGGAGGCTTCGAGGCGTTGTGCCTGTCCCTTGAGCTTGCGGACTAGGGCATTGGAAAGCGGCTCGGCCGCGGGGGTCTCGGAAGACATGTTCAAAGCGTTTGAATTTTGGCCACCAACCCGGTGGTGGAACGGCCTGGCAGGAAGGGAATGAATACGATGCGGCCTCCACCGGATTCCACGGCCCGACGTTCATCCTGATCAACGGTTTCCAGGGTGTAATCTCCGCCCTTCACGTAGATGTCCGGACGAGCATCAGCCAGGAAGCGGACGGCCCGCTTCTCCGGGAAAATCCCCACAGCGGAGACGCATTCTAGGGCCGCCAGCACGCGGGCGCGATCGCCCTCGATATTGAGCGGTCGGGTGGGCCCCTTAAGTTCACGCACGCTCGAGTCGCCGTTCAAACCCACAAGTAGTGCATCCCCCAGAGAGCGCGCCGCCTCCAGATAGGCGACATGGCCCGCGTGGAGCAAATCAAAGCAACCATTGGTCACCACCAAGACCTTGCCCGAAGCCTTTACAGCTTCGCGCCAGGCGGGGAATGCCTCGGAGCTAATGAGTTTGTGGACCGTGTCCATTATGGCGAGATATTCTCTCAGCCAACGCCTTCTGCCAATCCGGAACACCCTCTATCCTTGCAGACCCAATCGCGGCAACTGATCGCGATGGCTGCGGCTCAGGGTGACTTTGGCCCCCGAGAGAAGCTCGATGCAGTATTCCCCATGGAAAAGCGGCTCAAGTTGACGGACTCGGGCCACCTGCACGATGGCCGTGCGGCTTACCCGAACGAATCGCTCGGAGGGCAGTCGTTGGGAGATGGCGTTCATGGTCTCGCGCATCAAGAAGGTTTGGGAGCCCACATGCAGCTCCACGTAGTTGTCAGCACTACCAATCCAATCGATGTCAGCCAGCGGCACAAAGACGATGCGGCCGTTGTGCTTCACCGGCAGGCGATCAGGAAGTTTAACCGCCGGCGGGCTCGCCTCCGACCGGGAGAGCGCCAGCCTCTTGGACACCCGATCCAGCGCCGTCTTAAACCGCTCCCGGGAAACCGGCTTGAGCAAATAATCCACGGCCTGAACCTCGAATGCTTCCACGGCGAATTGCTCGTGAGCCGTCACGAAGACCACGGCCGGCGGAGCCGAATCTCCAAGGGCCTCCAGCACCTGGACCCCAGTCAACCCAGGCATTTGAACATCTAAGAAAACCAAGTCCGGGCGTTCTCGACGCAGCACCTCCACCGCCTCGTTGCCCTGGGAGCATTCGCCCACCAAAACAATATTCGGCTCGCGACTCAGCCAGTGGCGAAGCCGCTCCCGGGCCAGGGGTTCATCGTCTACAACGATGGCTCGAATCGCGGGCATGGGCTAACCGTGACAAGGGATTTAGCGCTGTCGAGTCCGCGGACAAGGCTTTTTGGCGCATTCATCCACCTCGCTCAAAATCGTCTGGCCACGGAGGGCTCCAGATCACCGACTCAGCGGCAATTCAACCACCGCCAGTACGCCACCGCCCGGGGACGCTTCCAACAGAAAGCGAGCCTGAGACCCATACAGTTGGTGCAATCGGGCCAAGGTGTTTGACGTTCCGACCCCCAAGTCAGGTTCACGATCCGCGGGGAGTCCTTTCCCGTTGTCCTGAACCTCCAACCGCAGGCGCCCTGGAACGGATTCCGAGGCACGAATGACAATCCGACCCGGAACTAAGAGCGGTTCAACACCGTGCTTGATGGCGTTCTCGACCAGCGGCTGAAGGATCAGATTGGGCACTTGGGCGTCTTGAACCTCGGGAGAGATTTCCCGCACCACGGACAGCCGATCCCCGAAGCGCATTTGCTCCAACGTCAAATAGCGGTCCAGAAAGGCCATCTCCTCCCGCAGTGTGACCAATTGCCGACCGGATCGGTCCAAGGCATGACGCAGCAATTCAGCCAATCGCACCAGCATCGCGTCAGCCGCGTCGACGTCCCGGAACATCAGCGTGCCAATGCCATTGAGCGCATTGAAAAGGAAGTGGGGGTTCAACTGCATCTGGAGCGCCATCAACCGCGCCGAGTTGAGTCGTCCCTCCAGATCCATTACGCGGTGTTCCCGATCTCGGAGACTCTCGGAATAGGCGACCACGTGAGCGACGGTCACCACGACCCAGTAGACTAAGATGTTGAAGAAGAAGGTGGCGACAAGGACGTAGCGAATGAGGTCATGGAGGGGCTTCTCGGAGCGGTGCCCCGGGAAGAGCCATTCTCCAACACCGGCGCGCACGAGGATCCAAACCAGCGAAAACACCGCGCCGCCGACACCGTGGAGAGCCAACCGCATGCGCCAATGATCGCCACCCAAATTGAAACGCCGCCCCAGCTTGAACGCCGGTATGGCCAACAACGCAAAGACATACCAATCGGCCAGCGCCCCCTGGAGGGCGATCGTCCAGGAGACCCCCTCTCCGAAGGTCGCCGCCTTGAGGTAATGTTGCCCAGCGAAGGCGAGCCCCACTAGGGTCCAACTCAGTCCATACAGCAGCGGAAACCACCGCTGGCGGCTGAAAGAAGACGGAACCTCGGGATCCACGTCGGTAACAGTGCCGCGACCACTGTCTCAGGCAACGCTCATTCCTCCGCGCACGACCGAAAGCCCCCTCCAAAACAACGCCTCTCGGGAACGCCCAAAAAACAAAAAGCCCCTCTGGATTGCTCCAGAAGGGCTTCTGAAAGTGGTGCGCACGGCAGGACTTGAACCTGCACACCTTACGGCTCTACCACCTCAAGGTAGCGCGTCTGCCAATTTCGCCACGTGCGCATTGTATCGTTCGATTTCCAAACTGATCTCGAGATCGGTTACGATTTCGAGGTCAGCTTAGACTCCCTTCAGCTCATTCGCCAGAAGTCTCCTCTAGGCAGTGAACAGATGGTCGGGGCGGTGAGATTCGAACTCACGACCTCTTGTACCCGAAACAAGCGCGCTACCAGGCTACGCTACGCCCCGAACCAAACGAGGATCGGAAAGTGCGGAAATGCCGGCCGGGTTACAATGGATTTCTCCTGAAAAATGAAATCTCCATTTTATTGCCGCCTCGAATCCATGTCTTGGGGAGCAGCAAAGACACCATTTTAAACCCCTTGGCCGCGGACAATTTCGGAAGCCCTCGACCCCGGGCGGCCAATTTTGCAAGCACACCCACCTTCAACTTCTTGGGGCTTGGGTTGACCCAGAAGAACCATCCGGTTATAGCAGCTTCTTCAAATGAAACTGAACCTTTCCGCGGGTCGTGCCCTCCGGCGCGGCTTTACGCTCATCGAACTACTGGTGGTCATCGCGATCATCGCGATCCTCGCCGGGATGCTCTTGCCGGCTTTGGCCAAGTCCAAGTCTAAGGCCACCGGCATCCTGTGCATGAACAATCTCCAGCAACTCATGCTCGGATGGCGCTTGTACGCCGATGACAATTCAGACGCGACGGTGTCAGCCCAAGACGGTGGCGATCGCCGCCCGAACTGGATCGCTGGCAACATCGACTACTCCGCCGACAGCGCTAACGAGCGTTACATTACCAACAGCCCCCTCTTCAAGTACGTCGGCGGATCCAAGGCGGTCTTCAAGTGCCCGGCCGACCGCCAGACGGTCCGCGTCGGCCAGTTGAAGGTGGCGCGTATCCGCAGCAACTCCATGAGCCAAGTCTGGGGCAACGGTGACTGGCTCGATTACGACTACAACCAGGCCCAGACGAAGTGGCGCAAGTACAACAAGCTGGGAACGGTGGTCCAACCCTCACAAACCTGGGTGCTGATCGACGAGCATCCGGATAGCATTAATGACGCCGCCTTCGCCAACATCATGACCGATGCCAAAAAGGCCGGGCGCTCCAAGGTGGTCGATCAACCCGCCAACTACCACAACGGTGCGGCCGGATTCTCCTTCTCCGATGGTCATGCCGAAATCCGTCGCTGGCTCGGAGCCAAGATTGGTCAGGCCAAGGTCAACTTCAACGCAACGGGCAACTACATCGCACTCGGCGGAGTGATCCCAGCCAATGACCCCAAGTCACTTCTGGATGTGGGTTGGATGGCTGACAACACCACGGTGTCCACTCAGTAATCCTCTTCTAGTTCAGTACGTACCCAAGAAACGCCGCCGTCCTGGCGGCGTTTCTGCTTTCCATGAACCCCCGCATTACCGCCTCGCTAGTCCTGATCGGAACCTGCGCTCTCTGGGCCTTCAGCTTTCCACTGCTTAAGTCCATCGAGCAACTGGGCCAACGCAATGCGCCGGGGAGCACCAGTCTCTCCCTCTCCACCTTGCTGGTCGCCTGCCGCTTCAGCTGTGCCGCGGGGTTGTTCCTCATTGGTAATGCAATCCGCAGCGGGTGGCGACGACGGTGCAACAATAAGAGCCCTCTTTCCATCCGCCCTACCGCGTTGGAGTGGAAGCAAGGTTTGGGCATCGGGATCTTTGGCTCGATAGGGCTTATTCTTCAGATGGATGGGTTGGCCTACACGGAGGGTTCCGTGTCGGCATTTTTGACGCAGGGCTATGCGGTGTTAATCCCGATCTGGGTCACTCTCACGGCTCGCCGCCTGCCTGGCTGGACGATCGTGGGAGCCTGCCTGCTGGTGGGGTTGGGTGCGGCCATTCTTGCGGGAGTTCGCTGGGACCACTTCCACCTCGGGCGAGGAGAGTTGGAGACGCTGGCCGGGTCTGTCCTGTTCGCTGGCCAAATCCTGTGGTTAGAGCGGCCGCAGTTCGCGGGCAATGACTCCGTTCGTTCCACCACCATTATGTTCGGCGCCATGGCGCTGACGGCTTGGCCTCTGGCCTTCGCCTTGGCTCAGCACCCCCACGATATCGTGAAGGCGGTCAGCTCCCCTGAAATCGCCTCCCTCTTCGCTCTGCTGCTCTTCGGTTGCACTTTGGTCACCTTCCCTCTGGCCAATCACTGGCAGCCCAAGGTAACGGCCACCCAGGCGGGCCTGCTCTATTGCACGGAACCGGTCTTCACCAGTGTGGTTTGCCTGTTCGTGCCCGGTTGGATTTCCAAAACAACCGGCCTGAATTACCCCGATGAGTTCGTTCACCTACGGCTAATCCTCGGTGGTTCGTGCATCCTGGCGGCCAATGTCTGGATCCTCCTGCTACCACCGCGCAAGCCCCTCGATTCTTAGCCAGAACGATCCGATTGAAATCGTTCTGGCTTAGGCCTTAAACCAAGCCCCAGACCGACGCAGTCATTCCCCTCAACCCTCGACGCGGCTACTTCCAGGTCATGCGGGTAAAGACGGGAAAGTGGTCACTCGGCTGACGCCCTCCTGGGGTCAAGTCGACGACTTCGGACCACGGAATTTCGGCCTCACCCCGAGACAGGATCCAATCGATACGGGCGCTGTTGAAGGTGGACTTACCAAAGCCATTGAAGGAATTAAGCGTTTCATTCTTACGCTGAGCCGCAGCGAACCAAGTGTCCGTGAATCCGATGTCCCGGGTCAGCGCCTCATAGACCGTGTTCCGAGTGGCCACGGCGTTGAAATCTCCCATCAAAATCACCCGCTCATTTGCAGGAACTTTCGCCAATCGGCTCCGGATCAAGGCGGCTCCCTTCTCACGGGCGGGCTGAAGCGCATGGTCTAGATGGGTGTTCCAGAGATGAAACTCTTTCCCTGTCTGACGGTCGCGAAAGTGAATTGAAGTGACCATGCGTCGGTTAGGGTTGCCCCAGGTAGACGAGCCTATGACCTCCGGAGTGTCGCTCAGCCAGAAATGGTCATAGGCCAGCGGTTCAAAGCGCGCGCGCCGGTAGAAGATGGCCATAAACTCCCCACGACTCCCTCCGTCGCGACCGGTGCCAATCCAGTCGTATTCAGGAAGGTCCGAGGCCAGGTCACGCAATTGATGATACACCCCCTCCTGCGTTCCCATTAGGTCTGGGGCGTACTGCTTCAGGAGGGTCTGCATGGCCGGACGGCGATCTGGCCATGCCTCCGGTCCTTTGGTGGTCGCGTAGCGGAGATTGTAGGTCATCAACCGCAACTCTGCTCCACCGTTGGACTCGGCTCGACCGCTCAAAGCCGGAGCCGCTGCGATGAGTGGAAGGACCGAAAGGAACCGACGGCGGGAATTCATAGCTCCAGAAACAACGCCCTCGGCCAAAGCTCAAGCAAAACAGCGCAACGCCGGCCCACTCCCTTCAAATCCAGGGATACTCGATGGCTTCAGGGGTCAGCGGGGCTTTTCGAGCTGGCTCTCGCGGATACGCCGGGCGCGTTGCCCCCAGGTCGCCGCCACTGCGGGCAATTCATGAGCGACATGCTCATAGAGACCAGCCGCCTCACCCGTGCGACCGAGGCGTTCGAGAATCTCTCCCGTGGCCCGCGCCGCCTCCGTCAAGAGGTCGGCAGAGAGCTTTTCGCCGGGCAACAATACCTTGCCCAATGCGACATCCAAACCCGCCTGAATCGCCCGTTCCAAGAACTCTCCGGATTCAGTGCCACTGCGCAGTTCAGACATCTTGCGATTCACCGCGGCATAGCCCAACCACGCGCGGCAACGAGTTTCAATTCCGGCTCCCGGAAGCTTGGCCGTACGCAAGTAGAGCTCGGCGGCACGGGTGTAGTCGGCTGGATTGAGGGTGCTGAGCTGGAAATGACAATTACCCATCATCCCGAGGGCCGGCGCGATGTAGGGGCTGTTGGTGAACTCTAGAACCCGAGTGAAGGCCTCCAGCGCCAAACGGTAGCGAGACAGCGGATCGCTTCCGGATTCTACCGGCTTGGCTTGCAGGAGTTCGCCGTAATGGAAGAGCGCAGCGGACTGAATCTCGGGCGGGGCCACCTTGTCGTTGATCAACTCGCGGAAATGTTCGGCAGAGGAATCGAAGTTCTGCAGTTTGCGACCTGCTTCCGCAGCCCACAGCTTGGCGCGATACCAGGTATCACCTCTCACCGCACGCACCGCGGCATTGGTCAGGATGGCGGCACTGGCCTGCCCGGCCTGAAGGTAGTCCTGTTGCTCGAAGAATCGGCCCGCCAGCCAGAGTTGGGCAGACAAGGTCCCGGGATCCGTGGGGTTCTTGGTGGCCAATTGTGAGAACTGAACCATGGCCGCCGCAGGATCGCCGGAACGAGACAGCGCGTAGGCTAAATGAAATCCTGCACGCACCGCACCGGGATGCTGGGGATGGGCCGCCAACCAGCGCCGCAATTCGGCCACCGAATCAGCCCAACGCTCGTCATGCAACCCGAGCATGGCCAATTCTAATTGCACTTCGGGACGGACCTTACTCTCCGGGAACCGCACGAGGTAATCCTGCAAAAGGCTGCGGCCCAGCTCACCAGCCCCCTGCCGCGCCAGGGACGATCCCAGCCACAGGACACTTTGTCCTGCCCGCGCCGCCGCCTGGGGCATTTCCAACAAACGGCGCAGGGCCGATTCGCCGGCCGGCGCGTTGGTGCTGGCGATAGCAGCAATCACCGCCTGCTCGAGGGCGGCCGGCATCCAGGCCTCCCGCTCAACGGGACTCTTGGCGACGGCGTCAGCCACCTCCAGATAGCCCTTCAATGCCGTGGGAGCATCCCCTAACCACGCGGCGGCATCGGCAGCCTTGAAACGAGCCACTAGACGATCGGGGGATCCATCCGGTAATTGGGACAACGCTGTCTGGAAACCACTCAAGGCCTGCGCCATCAGCGCCTTAGAATTGCCCGAGAGAGCTTCTTCCCAGCGGCACCAAGCCAAAGTCAGAGTGAGGGGCCCACGAACCTCGGGAGAGGGATTCAGCGTGGCGGCCCGTTCTAGTTCGGCCACAGCCCGGGTGAGGCTGACGTGGGATTCTGCGATGCCTGAGTCCACCCGATCGGCACCCCGTCGGGCCAGGTGTTCCCGGAGATGAATCTGCCCCAAGCGCAATCGCAGCGCGGCGACGGAGGCGTCGTCAGCCAGTCCAGTGACGACTCCTTCGAGGCGTTCACGAGCGAGCGCTAACTGTCCTTGGGACACCCACCAGTCACTCAAGTTGCGGATGGCATCGCTGCGGAATACCGCAGGAACCGTCGGGGCCAAATTTTCCTCCAAGTGCGCCACCGCACGCGCCCCCTGCCCCGCGGCCAAGAGCAGGCGCCCCAACAGTGCTGAGGATTCCGGGCGTCGAGCGACTAACCCGTTCGCATCGGCACTGCGCCGCAACTGTTCAGCCGATGCGATGGCCTGCTCCGTCTGCCGTCCCGCCTCCAAGATGCGGACCTCGAGCCTCAACCGATCCCACTGGGCTTCCGGCGTCTGGGCCAAGGGAGCTGCGGCGGCCACGGCTTCACGAGCCCGGGTCCAGTTGCCCGCAGCCAAATGCGCTTCGGCAACCACCATCGAACCGGTCCAAAGCAAGTCTGCCGGTTTGCCTTGGCTCAAGGCGCGTCGGAACAGCCCTTCAGGCTGATCCAACAAGGCGGCCGCTTCTTGTGGTTGAGCGGATCTGAAAAGGGCCTCGGCCTGTCGCACCGAGGCGTGAAGGGCTAATTCGGATCCAGAGAACTGGGCCAGGTAGAGCCCGAAGGTTTTCTGCGCCGCGGCATGATCACCACGCCCCGCCTCGGCCTCCCCTTGCGCGTACAAGGCTCGGCGCACGGCCTCGGGCTTCAGGGCGGAATCGGGAAATTCTCCGGAAAATGCAGCAAACTCGTCGGCAGCGCGCGCATAAGCTCCTATCGAGAAGGAGCGCAGAGCAGCATTAAAGGCGACTTGGTCTGGCCCATCGGCCGCAAGAACCGACAGGCTCAGGACAGTTCCCACCATCCAGCCCCACCCCCGACTCGATTTCTCGCGCAACCAACGCATCGGTCCACTCTCCGGACCTACCGGCCAACGAGCAAGCGGAGAGCAGTCTCTCCGCAGAGGCTACTCGGGAGCAAAACTCCCCAACTAAAGACTGAAAACAGGATCCTTCCCGATTTACCAACAGAGACTATGGTGAGCGGCATGCAGGGGAGTCACGGGGTCACTGGAGTTTGGAAAGGCGGCTGGAACGAAGCGGAACTGATCCGCTGGGCTGCGGCATTGCGGGCCCAATTGACCCACTCGAGCGTCACCTTGGGATTGGTCTTCTTGGCCCCATCGCTGTTTCCCTATGCCAAAGATGTCTTGGAGGTACTCCGTGTTCATGGGCGGATTCCCTGCCTAGCAGGCTGTTCCGGCGTGGGATTAATTTCGGATGGCAACGAGTTTGAAGAAGGGGCCGACCTAGTGCTCGGGCTTTACCATCTTCCCGGAGCCACTCTGAAGGGCTTCCACTTCGACAACGACGCAATCGACGCCACAGGTGACGCGCCGTCGTGGATTCAAAAAACCGGACTCCCCCCGGAGCAAGTCAATGGTTGGCTCGTTTTTGCTAGCCCGTTCCATCTCAACGGCGAGGCGTGGCTGAGGCAATGGAACACGGCCTACCCCGGCATCCCTGCCGTTGGCGGCTTAGCCAGCGGCGATTTCTCGGCCGAGCAAAGTCAGGTCTACTTTAATGGCGGAGTCCATGAGCAGGGACTCGTCGCCGTGGCCCTCTGTGGGGATATGACGCTTGAAACGGTGGTGTCACAAGGGTGCACGCCGATCGGCGAGAGCTGGACTATCACCCGAGCCGACCGAAATTTCATCTTGGGGATCGGTAATCGCCCTGCCTACTCAGTCTTGATGGAGACCTTCGATGGAATGAGTCTGGAGGAGCGGAAGAAAAGCCAAAATAATCTCTTCGTAGGCTTAGCGATCGATGAATACCGCGAGGAGTTGCACTGCGGTGATTTCTTAGTCCGCAATCTTTTGGGTGGAGACCCCAAGAATGGAGCCCTTGCTGTCGGAGCCTACCCGCGCGCCGGACAAACTCTCCAGTTCCAGCGACGCGACTCAGAGACGGCCGACGCGGAACTGTCGGCCCTGTTGGCACAAGCGCGCACACAACTGGCCGGACGCCCGATTTACGGGGGATGTCTGACCGTTTGCAATGGCCGCGGGTCCCGACTCTTCGGCACCCCAAACCACGACGCGGGCCTCGTGCAGGAGCAACTGGGCTGCACAGCCATCACCGGATTTTTCGGGCATGGCGAGTTGGGTCCGGTGGCCCGCCAAAATTTCCTGCACGGCTACACCGCCTCGCTCGGACTCTTCGTACCCAAGTCGGCGCCTCACCTGAGATAAACAAGCCTGGGCCCCACTCCAGCGCCCCCGCCTCATCTCCACTCGAGACGTCCCCGAGAGTTGCCACAACCGCCCCCCTTCTGCCTTCATCTGCGTCCATCTGCTGCCAATCCCGATTCCTGAATGAACGACGAACAACAACCCCAGTTTGAATCCGCCAAGTCCGAGGTTCAGCGCAAGACGCTGGACCAACGGGAGCAGATGACCGAGCTGATGCGCCTGCGTCACTCGTGCGCGCACATCTTGGCGACCGCGGTCCTGAGGCTCTGGCCCGATGCGTTGTTAGACATTGGGCCGCCCACCGAAGAGGGATTCTACTACGACTTTGAACTGAAGCACCGCTTCACCCCCGACGATTTCCCGAAGATCGAAGAGGAGATGCGCAAAATCACCAAGGAGAACCAAGTCTTCGAGAAGTCGATCCAGACGCGGGCCGAGGCCCTGGCCTACTTCGAGAGCAAGGGTCAGACCTTCAAGGTGCAACGCATGGGCGACATCCCCGAGGGTGAGCCCATCAGCTTCTTCAAGAACGGCGAGTTCGTGGACTTGTGCGCCGGCCCTCACGTGATGCGCACGGGCAACGTGAAGCCCGGGGGCATTAAGATTCTAAAGGTCGCCAGCGCGTATTTTCGGGGCAACGAGAAGAACCCCCAGCTCCAGCGCCTTTACGGCACGGCCTTCAAGAACAAGGAGGAGTTGGACAACTGGCTCCTCATGCAAGAGGAAGCCCGCAAGCGGGACCACCGAAAGATCGGCACCGAAATGGGGCTCTTCGCGATGGATCCGGAATATGTCGGGCCGGGCCTACCGCTGTGGCTACCGAAAGGAACGGTGCTAGTGGAGGAGTTGGAACGGTTGGCCAAAGAGACCGAATTCCAAGCCGGCTACGTGCGTGTCAAAACGCCACACCTGGCCAAGGAGAAGATGTACAAGACCTCCGGCCACCTCCCGTACTACGCCGAGTCCATGTTCCCCCCGATGGAAATGCTCGAGGAGGACGAACGGAAGAAGCGCGATGCTCTCATGGAGCGCCGTGCCGACCTCATCCAACTTGCCGAAGGCATGGGCAAGGCCATCGCACCCAACCCCAGCGGCTACACCGAGGAGCAGGTTCGCCACGACATCCAGAAACTGGAGACCGAGATCACCCTTTTAGGCGGACGGTATTATCTGAAGGCGATGAACTGCCCGCATCACCACCGCATCTTCGCGGCGGAACCGCGCAGCTACCGCGACCTGCCGCTGCGGCTCGCCGAATACGGCACCTGCTACCGCTACGAGCAATCCGGCGAACTTTTCGGTGTCATGCGCGTTCGCAGCATGAACATGAACGACGCGCACATTTACTGCACGGCAGAGCAGTTCGCCGAAGAGTTCCGAGCGGTCAACGAGATGTACCTGAAGTACTTCAAGATCTTCGGGCTCGACCGCTACCAAATGCGCTTCAGCACCCATGATCCGGCGCGCTTGGGTCAAAAGTTCGTCAACGAACCCGAACTCTGGAAGAAGACCGAAGACATGGTTCGGCAGGTTCTCATCGAGTCCGGCATTAACTACGTGGAGGTGGCCAACGAGGCGGCGTTCTACGGACCTAAGATCGATGTGCAGGTCTGGAGCGCCATTGGCCGCGAATTCACCATCGCCACCAACCAGGTCGATTTCGCCGTGCCCGCCCGCTTCGGCCTGACCTACCGCGACCGGGACAACACCGAAAAGACTCCGCTGTGCATTCACCGCGCCCCGCTGGGCACGCACGAGCGGTTCATCGGCTTCCTCATCGAGCACTATGCGGGCAACTTCCCGCTCTGGCTGGCCCCCGAACAAGTGCGTGTCCTGACGCTCAACGACGAGGCTCCGCTCGTTGAATATGCCAAGTCGATCACCGCTGAGCTGCGCGCTCAGTTCGTCCGCGTGGAAGGCGACTGGAGTGCCAACCCCGTGAAAGCGAAGATCGCCGACGCCGAAACTTCCAAGGTTCACACCATGCTGGTTGTGGGGCAGCGCGACCTCGAGGCCGGGGTCGTTAGCGTCCGGTTGCACGGCAAGGGCAATGTGGGTGCGAAGCCGCGGGGAGAGGCCATTGCAGATTTGCTCGCCTCCATCCGCGAACGCCGCGCTTGAGTTCCGCCAAAACCACTCCCGGAGTCCCCGCCTCAAGGAGATTCCGGGAGAACCTTCGGAATCCTTTGGGGTGCCCCTTGACCCCCCACCGCTGCGCCTCATCCTCCGGCCCCCATGTTTGATCTGGGATCGCTCAATCCGCAGCAACGAGCAGCCGTGGTCACCCACTCCGGTCCGGTCCTCATCCTGGCCGGAGCCGGCACGGGCAAGACGCGCACCCTGACTTGCCGGATCGCCCACATGATCGGCAAGGGCATCGCTCCCGGTCATATCCTGTCGGTGACCTTCACCAACAAGGCCGCCAAGGAGATGCTCGAGCGGGTCAACCAGATGATCCCCAAGGTGCGCAAATCCCGTCAGGATCCCGGGGCGCCGGAAGACCCGTTCCTTGAACGCCCCACCTTGTGCACATTCCACTCGCTCTGTGTGCGGATCCTCCGACAACACATCGAGAAACTGGGCTACAAAAAGAACTTCGTCATCTACGACACCGGCGACCAACTCGCCGCGATGAAAAAGATCCTGAGCCAAATCTCGGCCAAGGGAGAAAAGACCGATGCCGGAGCCGTGCTGTCCATGCTCAGCAAGTTCAAGAATGGCGGCAGCCGCGGCGGCTTCGAAGACCCTTCGGTTCGCGCCCTGGCTGAACACGTGGCTCGCCGCTACGAGAGCGCCCTCCACGCCTGCAATGCCGTGGACTTCGACGACCTCATCCTCCTGACCTTGCGGCTTTTTCGGGAACATCCCGATGCCCTGGAGGCCTGCCGGCGCAAGTACCGCTATGTCATGGTGGACGAGTACCAGGACACCAATGCCAGCCAGTTCGAGCTCATCAATCATCTGGCCAGCGCCTCCCGAAACCTCTGTGTGGTGGGTGACGACGACCAATCTATCTACGGATGGCGTGGGGCCGAGATCGCCAACATTCTAGACCTCGAAAAGCATTACCCCGAGGTCAAGATCATCAAGCTGGAGCAAAATTACCGCTCCACCAACATCATCCTCCGCGCCGCCAACGCCGTCATTCGACAGAACACGCGACGCCGCGAAAAGAGCCTCTGGTCGGCCAAAGGTGAAGGCAGCAAAATCACCCTCTACGCCTTCGACACCGACGAGACCGAAGGCCGGACCGTGGCCGAGAATATCGAGTACGACCGACTTACCCAGCAGATCAATTGGGGCAAGCAGGCCATCCTGTTCCGCACGAATATCCAGTCGCGCCCCATCGAGGCGGCTCTGCGCAAGGCGCGGATCCGATACCGGTTAATCGGCGGTCAGAGTTTCTTCGATCGCAGCGAGATCAAAGACATTCTCGCCTACCTAAAGAGCTTCGTAAATCCGAACGACGATGTGAACTTACTGCGCATCGCCAACAAGCCGGCCCGGGGGCTCAGTGATGTCACCATGGAGCGTCTTCTGGCCTTCAGCGCGGACCGCAAAGCCAGCGTGTACACCATCATGAGGCATACCGACGTGCTGGCCTCCTTCCAGGCACGGACGCGCGATTCTATCACCGCCTTCGCCCACTGGATTGATACAACGCGGGCTCCCCTGCTCCAGAACTCACCCATCTGCCTGAGTAATTGGGCCGATCATTGGCTCGAGGAAACCGGTTATTTGGCGGATTTGAGGAGGGCCGAAAAAAACCAGGACGTGGCCGACAACCGGGTGCGCAACATCCAAGAACTCATCGATGACCTGGATGGTGAATTGACCGCCGAGGCCCGTCGCAAGAAACGCGAGGAGACCACACCCAAGAAGTCTACCAAACCCGTGGACCTCGAAAATGATCCCGAGGGATTGCTCACGGACATGACACCCGCTCCACGGCCCACCGGACCACTGTTGCCCAACGCGGTCCCGGAGTTTCTTGGCAAGCCCATGGACCGACTCGATGAGTTTCTGGCAGGGATCACCCTGGATCAGGAACGCGAGGAAGAGAAGGACACGACCGGAGACCAGGTGACCCTCATCACCATGCACGCCGCCAAGGGTCTTGAGTTTCCTCATGTCCACATCGTGGGAGTGGAAGACGGTCTCCTGCCCCACTCCCGCAGCAAGGATGAGGGAACCCTCGACGAAGAACGCCGTCTCTTCTACGTCGGCATCACCCGAGCCCAAGAGACCTTGCGCATCAGCCACTGCTCAGGACGCCGGCGCTATGACCAGGTTATGCCCTGTCACCCCTCACCCTTCCTGCGAGAACTCCCGCCCGAATGCGTCGAGGACGCCGATGAGGCAGCCGCCCGACCGGTGGATAAAGACGATGGCGGAGACTGGTTCAAGGCCATGCGCGAGGCCTTGGAATGATCCCGACCTTCGTAGCAACTTCCTACCCACGCTGTGTTTTCCCGAGTTGTTGAATGGTTTCTGTTCGCCCTGTTAGGTTCGATCCGTTGCTTACCACTGGTAACGGTCGCCCGATTGGGGCGTCTGCTCGGCGGCCTGGCTTGCCGACTCGACCGCCGCCACCGCCGCGTGGCCGAAGACAACATTGCCAAAGCTTTCCCCGAGTTGAGGCCGAAGGAAATACAGTCCTTGGCCCTAGAGAACTTTCGACGCATCGGGGAAGCCTACGGTTGCGCCATCCGCACCCCGGGCATGGATTCGAAAGAGTTGTTAGCACGCATTGAGTTCGTGGGTCTTGACGACCTCCTACAAAGCGGTGCCGAGCGCCTGGTCGTAGCCACAGGCCATTTCGGCGGCTTTGATCTGCTCGCGCATGTGCAGGGACACTGGCCCGATTGGCATTTAGCGACGACCTACCGGGCCCAACGGTTTACCCCCCTCAACACGGCCCTACAACGTCTCCGGGACCTGACCGGAGTCCAGTTCATCGAGCGGCACAATGCGGTCCAAGCCGTCTCCGAGCTCTTCAATAAAAATAAGTCCATACTGGCCCTGTTCTCGGACCAACACGGTGGAGGCAAGGGGCTGTGGCTGCCATTTCTCGGGCGTGACTGTTCCTGCAGTCCTGCTCCAGCCGTCATCGCCCTACGCTACAAGGCGCTTCTGACCATGGCCATTTGCTACCGCACTGACCTAGCGCGCTGGCGAATTGAAGTCGGCCCGGTGATTTCCACTCACGACGAACACGGGCAGGAACGCTCATTGGAGGACATCACCTTCGAGATCCATCGCCAATATGACATCGCCGTGCGCCGCGACCCGGCGAATTGGTTCTGGGTTCATCGACGGTGGAAACCCCCCACGGCCAATCAGAGGTCGCACGACCAGGCGCCAGGTCCGACCTCATGAGCTCCACCCTCATCACCCCCCGGCACATCGTCATTCGGGGCGTGAATTGGCTGGGAGACGCTGTCATGACGACCCCAGCAGTTCTCCGTCTTCGGGAACGCTTCCCCGAGGCGCAGATCACCCTACTCTGCCCAGAAAAGCTCCACGATCTCTGGGTCTCTCATCCTGCGGTGGATGCCGTGCAAACCTTTAAGACCGGCGAGAGATTTCTGTCAGTGGCGCGCCGCCTGCGCTCAATCGATGCCGACTTGGCGGTGATCTTTCCTAACTCCCTGCGTTCTGCGCTGGAAACCTGGTGGGCAGGCATTCCGAGGCGGGTCGGCTCGGGCAATTTCCCTCGAAGCTGGCTGCTCACCGATCGGGTCCAGCCGGTCCCGGGCGCGGCGCGCATGCGCAAACGGACTCAGGCGGAGGTGCGCCGACTGACCACAACGCTGGCAAGCCCTGCTGCTGCCCGAACCGCCTACCCAGTCGCCTCTCATCAACTTCACCACTACCTCCGGCTAGTGGGTCACCTGGGAGCCAACGCCGAGCCAGTGCCCCCCCGATTAGTGGCAGGAACAATTGCAACCCAAGCGATGCGCGCCCGCCTCGGAGCCTCGCTGACCTCAGGAAAGCCACTCATCGGACTCAACGCCGGCGCCGAATATGGCCCAGCCAAACGTTGGCCGTTGGAACGCTTCGCTGACGTTGCTCGAACGCTGGCTGAGCGGACGGGGTGCCACTTCGTCCTCTTCGGCGGCAAGGCCGATATCCCGTTGGCTGGAGAACTCACCCACCGCCTGCAAGGCCTCTCTGTCACTTCACTCGCTGGCCAGACGACGCTCGCCGAATTGATGGGCGCGCTGGCCGTGTGTCGAGTGGTGATCACCAATGATACCGGCCCCATGCACCTGGCCGCGGCCTTGGGCGTTCCAGTGGTTGTCCCTTTCGGCAGCACCTCGCCCGAACTCACCGGCCCCGGATTACCCGGCGATCCACGCCACCACCTCCTGCTGGGAGAGGCTCCGTGTGCCCCGTGCTTCCTGCGGCATTGCCCAGTAAATTTCGGCTGTATGCAGTCCGTTTCGGTAGAACGCGCGGTGCACGCAGCCTTGGAAGCGCTCGCGCGAAACCCTTAATTTATTCGGCTCGCGATCTAGCCACGATACCGAGGTATCCCCCGGCTCCAACGCACTAGGCCTACGGCCGCCGAATTCGAAAAACCTTCCTCAGTCCGAGCTTCCCTCCGGGAGCGGAATCCTGTTAAGGCCAACGGCAGATCCCCATGCTTTGGTTTCCCAGATTCCTCTCTGTAGGCTGGGCACTTGGAATGGCCGTTTTGGCTGAATCCGGTGCGCCCGCATCGGTTTGGCGCGATGTTTCCGGCGGACGCATCCGCTCCCTGCCATCCCTCACAGGAACTCAGACCGGGTTCACTCGAATGTCCCCGGACACCACCGGGCTGTTCCGAAACCAAATCCTCAGCTCCATGACCCTTGATGTCACTGACGTCACCCGTGACGGACTTGTGGTGACCTCCAATCTGGGCGAGGCCGCCGGTCTATCCCACAATGATTCCATCGCGACGTCTCCGCTCTCGACCACGGCTCTCTTCGAAGAAATCTCAGCTGCACTGAATCACCGCGATTCAACCCAGGCGTCCACCGAGGATTTTGATCGCCAACCCCTGATCCCCCGCCGACTGTCCACCGAGGGCCCCGGAGTCGCTTTCTTCGACATCGACACCGACGGATTCGACGACCTGCTCTTGGCAGGACGAGGAGAATGGATGGTCTTCCGGAACGACCATGCGGGTGGTTTCCAACCGCGGCCCGACCTCAGCCTCAAGTCTGGGCAAGCCCATTCGGTGACGGGCATTGCCGCCGCCGTCGATCGCCACGGCATGGTGTTGACGACAGGTCACCAACCCTCTCCCGGCAGCAACGCCCCTGGGCCACTCGGCTCCGTGCTGAGGACCAACCAACTCCGAAACCTCGACCAATCCCTTCAAGCCTCCGGCAGCGTGGTGCTGGCAGACTGGGATGGAGACGGGGAACTCGACCTCGCCGTGGCTGGGCGGCATGTGCCAGGACGCTGGCCAGAGTCGGCAGACACCCGAATCTTTCACGGCCAAAACGGCCAGTACCTACCCTGGCTCACCCTAACCAACACCGGCCTGGCCACGGGCATGATCGCCAGCGACCTCACCGGTGATGGACGCCCGGAACTGGTCTTGGCAGCGGAGTTCGGTCCCCTGCGATTCTTTCGAGCTGATGGAACCAACCTGCATCCATGGAAACCGGGCCTGGTGACCGCCGAAGGCAACGCCACCGACTGGCTCGACTACCAGGGACGCTGGACCGGACTCACCGCCGCCGACTTCGACAACGACGGCCGACTCGACCTCGCCGCAGGCAATTGGGGCTGGAACTTCGGCGAAGGCCGCATCGATCCCGCTCGCGACCCCGTGCGAATTACCTATGCCGAGTTTGTACCCGGCACCGTTACCCCCCTGATCCACTCATGGGACCCCCTGCACCGGCGCGAGGTACCCTGGCGAGAACTCGGCACCCTCCGTGAGGCCCTGCCCTTTGCTGCTGAAACCGTCCCTTCACACGAAGCCTACGGCAAAGGGGGCTTGTTGGCTCTTCTCGGTCCTCATGGATCCCGAGCCCGACGCGTCGAATCTCAATGGCATGCTTCGACGGTGTTCCTCAACCGAGGAGACCAATTCGAAGTCCGCGCACTCCCTACCGAGGCCCAATGGGCTCCGGCCTTTGGTCTCACCGCCGCCGACTTCGACGGGGATGGTCATCAGGATTTATTCCTGGCGCAGAACTTCTTCGGAGTCGATGCCGAGACTTCCCGGCACGATGCAGGTCTGGGGCTTCTGCTCATCGGCGACGGTCGGGGTCATTTCAAGGCATTGTCACCGGCGGCTTCGGGCATCGTCTTACCCGGCGAAGGCCGCGGCAGCGCAGCGGGTGATTTCGACCTCGATGGACGGGTCGATCTCGTGGTCACCCAGCACGCCGGGCCCACCGCTGTGCTCCACAACCGCCGGGCACGGCCCGGTTGGGCACTGCGACTCGAACATCCCGGCCCCAATCCGATGGCCATCGGCGCGGTCGTTCGGGCCGAGTTCGGCAACTCCAGCGGCCCAGCCATCGAGATTCGAGCGGGGTCCGGATGGTGGTCCCAAGACTCCTCTCGCGTGCTCATCACCGGGGCCACGCCACCGACCGCGGTTCACGTCCGCTGGCCCGGAGGACTTCAGCAGCGCCACCCCTGGAGCCCAACGGTGCGGGAGATGCGCCTCCGCCGATCTCCTTGATCGGCTTGGGTTTCCTGTTTGCCCACCTTGAAGCATTGCCGGATCGTCGACCACAGGATGTCGTTTTCTGAAGATCTGTTGATTCGAGCCCGGCGGGTTCGCCTCTTTATCTGCGATGTGGATGGTGTGTTAACCGACGCCACCGTCAGCATGGGAGGCGGAGCCGAGACCAAGGTGTTCGACATCCGGGATGGTCTAGGCTTGCGACTCCTGCAGACCGAAGCGTCCATTCGCGTGGGCTGGGTTTCAGCCCGCCCCAGCGAAGCCACGATCCAGCGAGCCCAGGATTTGAAGATCGATTTCCTCCACCAGTCTTCCGGCCCAAAGGTCGCCGCCATCGAAACCTGGCTGCGCGAGACCAATATAACGTGGAACGAAGTCCTCTACATGGGGGACGACTGGGTGGATCTGGCCGCACTCAAGCGAGCCGGTCTGGCCATCGCCCCAGCCGACGCCATCGAGGAGGCGCGCAACCTCGCCCATTGGGTCACTCAGAAACCCGGCGGCCATGGATCTGTCCGCGAGGCCGCCGATCTGCTGCTCAAAGCCCAGGGTCATTGGGAACGGATGGTTGAGAAATTCGCTTCCTAAGCCGCGACCTGGATTCCAAGACTCTTCAACCATGTCCTCGATAAATCTCCGATTCGGGCTCACCGCCCTCCTAGGCTTGATTGCCTGCGGGGCCTTGGCCCAAGGCGGTAGATCGGCAGGTGCCACCAACGCCCTGTCGGCCTCGGCTGCAGCCACCATCCGTCAGTGGGGCATCAGCCTTCGTGACACCGTCACCGGCCGGGTCCAATTGCGATTTTCGTCCACCGAGGCCTCGCCCGCACCCTCTGACAAAGGCGGTCTCGTGCCGGCTGTGTGGGATGTTACCGGACTGAGGTTAGAATCCTTCCGGCCCGATGAAACTTCCGACTTTATCATCGAATCGCCGTCTTGCCGGGTGAATGTCACCACCAAAGACGCCGCATCCGTCGGCAGCTTCACGGCCCGACGAGAAGCCGACGGCATCTCGATCCGCGGCCTCGGTTTTCAATTCAACGGCACCGAACGAAGTCTGACCGTCACCAACTCAGTGCAAATCGAACTGCGCACCCGACTCTTCCAGCCCAAACCCGTTTCTCCATGATCCGCAGCGTCCTCTTCCCACTCCTCGCCCTGTTTCTGACCCTGGTCTCCGGTTCGGTGCAGGCACAGCAACAAGACAAGATTCTACTGTCCGCCACCAACTGCGTGCTGGAGCTCGAAAAAGGCGTGTACCATCTCTGGGATCATGTCCGAGTGGAGTCGCCCGGAGTTCTACAAATCACCTGCGATGACCTCCGTGCAGCCCTGCCGCAGGACAAAGCCTCCGGAACATCAGGCCCCCTTCCGACCGGCGGCAAACTCCAATCGCTCATCGCCTCCGGAAACGTGGTTATTGAACTCTTCCAACCCGGAGCCAACGGCTCGACCAATGTCGTGCGTGCCTTCGGCAAGCAGGCCGAATACGGCTCACAGCAGGAGATTCTCATTCTGACGGGAGACCCCCGAATCGAGACGGCCTCTGGTGTCATGATAGGAACCGAAGCCCTCATCTACGACCTAAAGTCGCGGACCATGCGCAATCGAGGCTCCTACCGGATCGAGCTCAAGGCCGACATCCTCAAGGGTTCGACGCTCTTCAACCGGGGCACCAACTCGTCCAAATCCCGCTGACCATGGCCACTGCAGCCAAGACCGCCGCTCCGGCAGTCTCTCAAGATTCGACGCCGTTGCTGTCGGTCCAAGGACTGGCCAAAGCCTACTCGGGCCGTCGAGTGGTCGATGGTGTTTCAATCCATGTGGGTGCGGGTGAGATTGTGGGGCTTCTTGGCCCCAACGGCGCCGGCAAAACCACCTCCTTCAACATGACCGTGGGGCTGGTCCGCCCCGATGCGGGTTCGGTTCAGTTCCGCGGCATCGACATCACCCGCTTGCCCATGCATCAGCGCGCACGCCTGGGCATCGGCTATCTCACGCAAGAGCCCAGCGTGTTCCGAAAGCTGACCGTCGAGCAGAACCTACTGGCCATCCTGGAAACGTGCGAAGGTTCCGCCAGCGAGCGCCAATCGCGACTGGCCTACCTGCTGGACGAACTGGATCTGGCCCGGCTCGCCAAGAGCTATGCCTACCAGTTGAGTGGTGGCGAAAAGCGCCGCCTCGAAATCACCCGCGCTCTGGTGACCTCACCTCGACTGTTATTGCTCGATGAACCGTTCGCCGGCATCGACCCCATCGCAGTTTACGAGGTGCAGAAAATTGTTCGACGACTTCGAGACCGCGGATTGGGAATCCTCATCACAGATCACAACGTCCGGGAAACCCTCCGGTTGGTCGATAGGGCCTATGTGATCCATCAGGGCAAGGTCTTGGTGGAGGGCACCGCCGAATTCTTAGTGAACGATTCAAAGGCTCGGGACATCTACCTGGGCCCCGACTTCAACATGTGAAGGACCTGTGAAGAACCTCCGAAAGGTGCCGCCTATGAAACCGTCCAACGTCACCGTCGAGAAATTCTACACCGACCACGCTGGACCGCTGGGACTGAAATTACTGACCGGAGGAGACTCCCTCAACCGTCTGATCCAGGAGCCTACGGTCAATCGCCCCGGTTTGGCCCTGGCCGGTTTCCGCCGCTACTTCGCCAACAAGCGAGTGCAGGTGCTGGGAGCGGTCGAAACTTCCTACCTGCGCTCCATCGAGCCGGACCTCCGCCGACAGCGCTACAACGAACTCTTTCGCTACAAGATCCCCTGCATCGTGCTCTGCCGTGGCATCCGCCCGGAACCGGAGTTCCTAGCTGCTGCCGACGGCCGAGGGGTGCCCGTGTTCCAAACGGAGTTGGTCACGATGAAGTTCATCAGCCAGGCCACATTGGCGCTGGAGCAACTGTTTGCCCCTCGGACTCAGATCCATGGCTGCATGGTCGATATCCAAGGCATTGGCGTGATCATCCAGGGTGAGAGCGGAATTGGTAAAAGCGAGGCGGTGCTCGGGCTGCTGGAGCGTGGTCACAGCCTCGTTTGCGACGACATCGTTTGCCTCACACTGGCCGACGGCAAAGAACTCTTCGGTACCGGCAAAACCATCACCCGCAACCTCATGGAGGTGCGCGGCATTGGAATCATCGATGTCGCCGCGTTGTTCGGTGTCGCCGCCATCCGCGCCGAAAAGCGTGTCGATTTGGCGGTGACGCTGAAGGTCTGGGAAAAAGCCGGCGAGATCGACCGTCTGGGTTTGGATCAAGGGTATACGAATTACCTAGGGATCGACATTCCGCACATGGACTTGCCCGTGCGGCCGGGTCGTGACATTGCCCGGGTCATCGAGGTGGCCGCATTGCACACCAAACTCAAACTCAGCGGCGTCAACCCGGCTGAGGATTTGCAACGTCGCCTGATGATGCAAATGAACCCCCGCCTTTAGTCCTTCATTGTTTGCCCATGTACGAAACCCGAACGGAGACCCCGCTGCACAGTCGGAAATTCTTGGGCCGCCTCCTGGTCCATGTAGGGGTCTCGATCGCATTGCTCGGCATCTCGTTGGCCGGGGGCATGGCCGGTTATATGGCACTTGAAGACTTGTCCCCCCTGGACGCCTTTCTCAATGCATCCATGTTACTGGGCGGGATGGGCCCGGTGAACACGCCCAAGACCGACCTGGGCAAACTCTTCGCCGGATGCTATGCCCTCTATGCGGGTTTGGTCTTCATCGTGACCGCAGCACTGATCTTCACCCCGCTCATCCACCGAGTACTCCACCAATTCCACTGGGACGAAGAAGATTAACCCCGCCAGCAAGAACCGGGATTAGCCCAGGAATTTCCCTGGATTGAGAATGCCGGCCGGATCGAGGGCGGCCTTTACCCGCCGATGCAGCGCATCGGATTCGGATGAGACGGCGATATTCCACCACGGTTTTTTGGCCAAACCCACCCCGTGCTCGCCCGTGATGCTCCCCCCCAGCGCGACGACACCTTGAAACAACTCATCGAGGGCCCGTTCGCTCGCCTCGCGCTGCGCTGGAACCGATTCATCGAGCATCAGGTTCACATGAATATTCCCGTCTCCGGCATGCCCGAAGCAGGCCACCTGAATGCCGTGCTTTTTCTGGAGAGAGGCTCCAAGTTGAAACAAGGCTTCCAGCGACCCGCGAGGCACTACGACATCCTCGTTCAACTTGGTCAGTCCCGTGTCCCGCAGTGAGTAACTAAACTCCCGGCGTAACTTCCAGAAACGCTCACAGCCCTCCGGTCCCAGACCGCGTTGGACAAAGGTGGGCTGGAACTCCGAAAGCAGTCGGCTGAGTTCGGTGATTTCGGAGCGAACGGCCCGCTCCCGACCGTCCAACTCGACAATCATCAACGCACCCGCGCCCTTCAGGAGTTTGGATCCGGTCCGACGCCGGGCCGCTTCCACCGTGAAGCGATCGGCCAATTCCAAGGCGCTCGGCAGGAATCGTGCAGCGAAAATGGCCCGGATCGCCCGGGCGGCCGTCTTCATGTCGGGGAATCCCACCCCGACACAGGCCCGGTAGGCCGGGAGCGGCAGCAGTTTCAAGGTCGCTTCGGTGACTACCCCGAGCATTCCTTCACTCCCAACGAAGAGGCGGTGCAAATCGAAGCCCGTCTTGTTCTTGTGGGTCCGCCCACCGAGTCGGGTCACCGTTCCATCAGCCAGCACCACCTGGAGAGCCATCACGTAATCCCGAGTCACCCCGTACTTGAGGCATCGCGGCCCCCCGGCATTGGTGGCGATGTTGCCCCCGATGGAGCAATCAGCACGACTGGCCGGATCTGGCGGATAATAAAGTCCCTGCCGTTCCACAGCCTCTTGCAGTGAGGCGGTCACCACGCCCGGTTGCACCACTGCCACGAAATCCGCCGCGCTAATTTCTAGAACTCGATTCATTCCCGCCACGGAAAGAGCGATGCCGCCGTGCATGGGAACACACCCCCCAACATAGCCATGCCCCGCACCGCGGGGGGTCACCGGAATCTGGTGCTTCGAGGCGAAGGCGAGGATTCGTGACACCGACTCCACCGAACCCGGCAGAGCCACCGCTTCGGGCAGGTGGGATGCAAACCACTTGTCGCCCGCATGGGCCGCCAAAGTTTCGGGAGTGAAAACTAATTCTCCGGCCGGCAACTGCCGCGCCAGACGACCTAGGAGGGACCGTCGCGTCACCCGGCGATCTTGCGCTGAGGTGATGCCGGAGGAAACACGGAAAGGCACCTGCCAACGGATCGTCCGTTCCGATCGATTCGGCCCGGCGTGACTTCGCCAGAGCCCATTCCGAACGGCCTACGCCGGAACGTTCGTCTCAACTGAATCGTTCCGGCCAGGAGGGCCCTCCTTGTGGCTACTTCGAAGTCACTTCCTTGACTCGGATCCGGCGGTACTCCATCTGGCCGTGATCGGCTTCCAAACCAATAGGCCCCGTCTCTGGCAACTTGAGGGCAGCTTCCAGAACTTCGCCATTGCAGGTGCAATGAGCGACATTGTCCTTCACCACCACCTCGATCTGATTCCAATCCTGCGGCTTGTACTTCTTAAGAGCCTTGTACGGGCCGGCCACCAAGTAATCCCGGCACTGCAACTGCGGCCCGCGCAAAAAGATCCCGCTGTCGGCGTTCACCGAAGCCCGAAACTCCAGACGAAGGATGAAGTCCTTCGGAAATTCCTTTTGGGTCCACAACTGGCGCAGGTGCGGTCCCTTGGCTGCACTGTAGTCATTGACCACGATCTGCCCGTCCTTGGCCGTATAGCGCCCATCACTGGCTTCAATCTTGCCGTCAAAACTCTCGGACGGCTTGTACTTCCAACCCGTCAGGTCCTTGCCTGGAACCAGAGAAATGAATCCCGGTTCCAGCTTAAAGGAGTCGGCTTGAGCCGCGCAGGTGAGGAGGGCCAGAGCCAGAGCCAGGCAACGGCCGGATGGGAGGGTCTTGGAGGTATTCATGGGACTGTGGTTTCAATCGCAGCAAGCACCCCAAAGCTTGTCAACGAGAGGTCCCTTTAATCCGTCAGAAACGCCACGACAACCCCAGGAACGGGTTGTAATCCGGGGCCGACGCGGTGACGCCGAAGTTGCAACCGGCATCCAACTGAATGTCCTTGGTGAGCAGATAGGTGAACCCGCAGTCCACCAACCCCTGCCATGGGGAATTCGATTCAAAAGGGTGGATCGTGAAGAACTCCACATAACCCGAAAGCGGGCCCACGATCGAATGGCCCACCACCACCGAATTGACCGACTCCAAGTGGTGCCCAGAACGCCCATCGTTGCGCAGACAATCCAATCGAGTCTGAAGCCCCACATCAAATTCTCCCGGAAGCCTCAAAGCCAAGGGCAACAACAGTCCGCCCTCCACGGACCCGTTGCCGATACCCCGCCCCGCGGTGGGCACCTTGAAGTAAGGGATTATCCCGAAAGCAGAGGATCCAGAATCGTTGCCCCAGAAGTTTTTCTTGAACCGAACGGTCAGATCTCCCAAACCCGAGGCTCGATCTAAAATCCCCGCCGCGCGGTCCTCGGTGCGAGTTCGCACATAGCTGTCTAAAATCAGGTGAAGATCCAAAGAAGGCAGGAGGCCGGTCTTCAGGTTCACCGAGGCAATTTTGGTCATTTCGGACACCACCCCTGAGACATCGGTGTCGTGCGTCCATGTGGCGATGTCCGACTCCACCTGAAAGTGACCGGCATCCACCGTATACGGTCCTTCGGTCAGACTGGGACGATCGGTGATCAAAGGACGCATCGCCTCTCGAGGCACTGGGTTGAAGAGGTGATACTGACTCTTGTCCGGCTCAGCCCCCCACCCGATCAGCGCGGCCCCCAAACCCAAGCTGTTGGCGACCAGAATAATCCATCCTCTGAAACTCATCACCAAGGGAGCCTAACTAATGGATAAATTTTTAAAACATTTTGTTATTTTTACATCATTTTTCCCCGTTTCTGTATTTTTTAGCTGCTGGCGCTGACCTTTAACCACTGCTGAATTCGACATCGGCACAACAATTTCTCGGTTCCTCGCTGTTTTCAGTGGGAAAGGGGGGAGGTGACACTTGGAAGGTTGCTCGAGCTAGGCAGGGCTTGGCGTGTTTTGGAAGTGCGGCTGAGGCGAACCTCCAAAAAAACCTACCTCACCCAAGCACCTCCGAGGTAGGGCTACATACCTGGATCCTTCCACAAACTTAGCCT
>CAINWP010000137.1 GCA_903854475.1 uncultured Verrucomicrobiota bacterium | reverse complement strand
TACCGCTACGCCCATGATTTCCCTGGGCATCATGTCGCACAGGATTATTTGGGAGCCACCCGTCGTTTCTACGAACCCAGCACTCAGGGGCATGAGCGCAAAATCTCCGAGCGCTTGGACCAGTGGCGCAAGACAGCAGCCGAGAACGGGCCCCATCCCTCAGGGCAGCCCAGCACGACGAAAAGGTCTCCGACGTTGTGACCGCCGCCGCGAATCAGGCTCACATCGGATCGTCCCAACGCTCGATCTGCCGGCGTTCGCGTTTGGTGGGGCGCCCTAGACCGCGAGCTCGGAACCCGGGTTCCAGTTTTTTCTTCCGGGCCTCTTCACGGGCTTCAGGCGGTGTCAGATCCTCAGCAAATTGAACTACCTCCGGCGCTGAAACTCGCCGCGAAGGAAAGCCGAGGAGCTTGTAAACCCGGGTAATATCGCCCGTCCGTGCCGACACGGTCTCCCCAGCTCGAGCTTCCCGTGCAGGCTTGATGGCAACCCCGTCAACCAGCACCAACCCTTCCTTAATGGCCGTCTGGGCCAAGGATCGCGATCGGTACAACCGAATATTCCAAAGCCACTGATCCCACCGCATGGGAGCAGCATGAAGCATCCTCGCCGAAGCGCCAACGCTTCCGAGGGACGGACCGCGATTGAAGATAGACCCGAAGAATTCCCGGTGGAGCCGATCGGAGACTGACCATAAACCCCTTGTTGATGCCTGATGTCGATGCATGATGTCACCTATGAGAACCGTCATCGATGTCCCCGATGCACTCATCGAGTCACTCGACCAATTTGGCGCTCTTGAACAGCGTTCCCGGGCGTCATTGATCCGCGAAGCGATCACCCAATACCTCAAGGTGAAATCAATCCCGGCCGCCGATGAGGCGTTCGGGCTTTGGAAGAAGAGAGCGGTGGACGGCGTCCAATACCAAAGGTCTCTCCGCGACGAGTGGGGAAACCGATGAAGGCTGTTTTCGACACGAACATCCTCGTCGACTACCTGGCCGGGATCGAGGCCGCCAAGGACGAATTGGCCCGATACCGCATCCGGCAAATCAGCATCATCACCGTCATCGAATTGATGGTGGGCACCAAAGAGGTCGGAGAAGAAGCGTCGATCCGGGGATTTCTGTCCTCGTTCGAGGTTCTAGAGCTGTCGACTGAAATTGCCCACGAGGCCCTCCACCTGCGCAAACAACTACGACTCAAGATCGCCGATGCGATCGTCTATGCAACGGCACGGACTCAAGGATGCCTGCTGGTGTCTCGCAACACCCGGGAATTGAAGCCCGATTGGCCTGACATTCGCGTCCCTTACCAACTCTAATCCTGGGTTCGAACTCCGGAATCGCGGGAGCCCCGATTCAGTCTCTTGCTCCATAAAATAAATCAGCTTTCTACGACGCTTGCGAAAGGGAGGGTGCAAAAAGAAATCGTTGGTCGCGGCGCCCGGCATTCTTAGTCTTCACAGTCATGAGCGATCTGTCGAAGTCACGGCTCCGGGAACTCTTAACAGTGGCGTCTCAAACGCGACTGTGGGTCATCGGCGATGTGATGCTGGACCAATTTGTCTGGGGTCGGGTGAGTCGGATCTCGCCCGAGGCCCCGGTGCCCATCGTGGATTTTGACCGGGAGCATCTCATGCCCGGCGGGGCGGCCAATGTCGCACGGAATGTCACAGCCCTTTCCGGTCACGCTGAACTGGCCGGAGTGATAGGGCGAGACGAAGCAGGACAGACCCTCCGGGATTTGCTCGGTTCGGAACACATCGGATGTAGCGGTCTGGTGTCCTCCACACGACGACGCACCACCACCAAGATGCGGATCGTTGCAGGGCAGCAACAAATCGTTCGACTCGACCGGGAAACCCGTGGAGAGATCGATGAAGCAACTACGCGGACGCTGTTGACCAAGCTCGAGAGAGCCCTTCCAAAAATCGCTGGTGT
>CAINWP010000136.1 GCA_903854475.1 uncultured Verrucomicrobiota bacterium | reverse complement strand
GAAGTCGGTGTCGAAGGTGTCGGGGCGGCCGGAGATCCTCCGGGAAAAGACCGAGTCGTGCCGCTCGTCGAAGAGCCGGACCGTGGCATTGGTGAGACGTCCGCCGATGCCGGAAGCGGCGATGGTACGGATGCCATGAAGTGCGAAGGTACCCCCAAGATCGACCTCCCAGTAACCGTCAACCGTCCGTTCCGTGGTTTTGGTCTCGGTGGAGGCCTTGTCGTCGTTGGCCCGGGCGGCCGGGGCAAGTCCATCGGTGAGGCGCAGCATTGTGCTGCGTTTGAAGGACGCGAGGTTGTTCGAGACCACGAGCCGGTCCAGAGGCGTACCGGCTACTGGGGGTGGCGGGCCGAACGGAATGTCTGGCACCCCGGACACGCGCACTTCGGCCAGTGAGACCTGGCGGGTGCCGCGTCCATTGGTTCGATCGCCGGGGAGTCCGATCCAGACGGTACGGGCCATGACCCCGGCCGGCAGGTCGATGGTCCAAGTGCCGCCCGGGCCGACGTCGGGCAGGTCTTGCTCGAAGACCACTTGGTCGTCCATGCGAAGGAGGCGCAGCACGTAGCCCCGGCCGAGGGCGTCGTCGGGTGCCGCCGGTTGGACTCCCTCGACGCGCTGCAAGCGGTGGATGCGCGACAGGTGTCCCCACCAGTGGCTGCCAGACAGGTCGGCGGTCCGGCTGCTGGTGGTCTCCCGATTGTCGATGGCCAACGCCGCGGCGGTGTCGGCGGAGGCGTCGCTGGACTGGCCTACCGAGGCGAAGGCCAGTCGGGTGGCTGCGGTCGCCGGTTCGACCGGGTTCGAGAAGCTCCGAGTATCGAGGCGGTTGGCGCCGGCCGAACGGTCGGTGATTGCTGTTTCTGTCGACCAAGCCAGCGCAACGGTGCCTGCCGGAGCAGAGCCGAAATCGAAGGCGTAGCGGTTGGCGCCCAATTCGGTCACGACCGTGGCCGGTACGCCGTTGAGTCGGAGGGCGGAGGCCGTGACGCCCTGGACCGGTTCGGTGAACAAGACCTCAAGTCGAGGCGCCGCCCCGACGGCGGACCCGAGCGGCGGTGTGACGGAGACGACCCTCGGGGCCACTGTGTCGCGCACCCGCTCCTGCCAGACCGCATCGAGGAGGAGTCCCCACACCAGGTCGGAACTGGTGGCACCCGACTGGTGTACCTCGACAGACAGCGTGTTGGTCCCCGGCTTCAGGCCGGTGGCCGCCCAGGGGAACGGCCCCTCCCAGGCGGCGTTTCCGACACTCCGGATGGCCTGGCTGGTCGGCAGCACCGTGCCCTCGTCTAAGCCGAGGCGCTGGACCTCGGAACCGTTGAGAAATACCAGGGCTCCGTCGTCGACCAGCAGGCTCGCGACCAGTTCGATGGAGTGGGCGTTGGTGATCGGGTTGACAACGGTGGTCCGGAAGAAGGCCGTCGTGGGCAGCTTCCCAGCGGTCGCCGGCAGTAGGGTCGTCTTGGGGCCTGGAAGCTCGGAATCCTCGACGTACAGCACGCCGCCGCCGTTGGTCCATCCGGTGCTGGCATCGCTCCATGCTGGCCATTGCGGGTGGGGCAGCCCGCCATCCACCCGGTATTGCCACGGGTGGACGACCTCGACAAGACGATTGGTCCGATAGGCACCCGGAAGTCCAGGATCGATGGTCAACCGGGCGGCGGGGCTGGTGAGTCGGAGGGTACGGCCGATGACCTCGACGGTGATCGTCGCGTCGTGATCCGCGGCTGAAGTGATGAAGGTCCAATCCGGTCCGGATACTCCGTCCATGAGTTTGCCGTTGCGCAGCCAGCGGTATTGGAGGGGCGGTTCGCCCCGGGCCTCGACACGGAAGCTCACCGGGTCGCCCAAGAAGATCGTCTGGGAGGCGGGCGGGCGGACGATCTCCAGAGCGATCGAGCGGCTGGCGAGACCGAAGCCGACAATGAGGGCGACCCCAATACGCAAGAGACGGATCAGTCGGCCTGGGGCGAGGTTTGTACGGTCCATGGAATTGGGAAGCGACGGGGAGACCTCCACAACGTCGTTGCCTAGGATGACTGATCAACAAAAAACTGAAGCGGATCGGTTTCGCTTTCCACCGCGGCCGACTTAGCCAACTGAATCGTTCCGCTCAGGCAATCACGCCTTTGACCACGCTGCCCGCCACGTCCGTGAGGCGGTAGTAGCGCCCTTGGAATTTAAAGGTCTGGCGTTCGTGATCGACACCGAGGAGGTGCTGCATCGTGGCGTGCAAATCATGCACATGGACCGGATCCCGGACGATGTTGTAGCCGAACTCGTCGGTCTGGCCGTGGACATGACCACCTCGGACGCCGCCACCCGCCATCCAGAGGCTGAAGCAGCGGGGGTGATGGTCGCGCCCGTAGGAGTCTTTGCTAATCCGACCCTGACCGTAGGCGGTGCGACCGAACTCGCCGCCCCAGATGACGAGTGTGTCTTCGAGCAATCCGCGCTGCTTGAGATCCTGGATGAGCCCCGCCGAAGCCTGGTCGGTCTGCTGGCATTGGTGCGTGATGCCGCCCGGAAGGCCGCCGTGGTTGTCCCAGCCCTGGTGGAAGAGTTGCACGAAGCGCACGCCTTTCTCGACAAGTCGGCGGGCCTGGAGGCAGTTCGCGGCGAAAGAACCCGGTGTCTTCACGCTGTCGCCATACATCGCGAGGGTCGCCGGCGATTCCTGGGAAAGGTCGGCCACCTCCGGCACGCTGGTCTGCATCCGGTAGGCCATCTCGGCCTGGGCCAGTCGTGCGTCGATTTCAGGATCGAGTTCGGTGTTGCGCTGGTCGGCGTTGAGCTTGCCGAGCGCGTCGAGCATGCCACGGCGGGCGTGGGGCGAGACGCCTTCCGGGTTCGTCAGGAAGAGCACCGGTTCTGTGCCGGCCTTGAACTTCACCCCCTGGTGTTCGGAAGGCAGGAAACCCGAACCCCAGAGGCGCGAGTAGAGCGGTTGATCCTTGTTGGCGTCTTGCGAGACCAGAACGATGAAGGCCGGCAGGTTTTCGTTCATGCTGCCCAGACCATAGGAAGCCCAGGCACCCATCGAGGGCCGACCGGCCACCTGGTTGCCGGTGCAGAAGAACGTAATGCCGGGGTCGTGGTTGATCGCTTCCGTGTGCATCGAGCGGATGACACAGAGCTCATCAGCCAAACGGCCGGTATGGCTCATGATGTCGCTGTATTCGATGCCGCTCTGCCCGTACCTCTTGAAATCAACGAACGAGCCCGCCAGCGAAAGCGTTGCTTGGTACCCGCTCATGCCGGTCAGACGCTGTCCCTGGCGGACCGAGTCGGGCAGTGGTTGCAGGTGCTTCTCGCGGAGGAGCGGCTTCGGGTCGAGCGTCTCGAACTGCGAAGGACCGCCCGCTTGGAACAAGTAGATGACGCGCTTGGCCTTGGCCGGGAAGTGCGTGCCCTGCGGCAACGGCGCAGCGTGGGCCTCGCCGACGATCCCGCGCATCGCGAGGGCACCGAGACCCAAGGCCGAGGTTCCAAAGAAATGCCGACGCGTGGAGCGCATCAGATGGTCGTAGGAAGGAAGTTGGGCGAACATGGTCAGCGGGAGGTAACGGCGGAGTCGCTTGCCAGGATGGTGGAGCAGACGAGGGTGAGAGCGGCCAAGGCGGGATCGGACGAAATCTTTGACCGCGCCAAGTCTGGCGCGGGCGCGGGTGTGAGCTGCGTTTCATTGCGGTTCTGCATCGCGTAAAGCTCCGTCAGTGCCGCCAGCTCGGCAGGCCGCGGTGCGCGGGTGCAAACGTGTCGGAAGGCCTCGGCGATTTGGGCCGCGGGGTCGCCGGAGGTCTTGCTGACGCGCAGGGCGAGTTGCTTGGCGGACTCGAAGAAGCCCGAGTTGTTCAGCAAAACCAGGGCTTGCAGCGGCGTATTGGTGTTGAGTCGCTTCGGTTGGCAGACCTCGCGCGATCCTGCGTCGAAGATGAGCATGTCGTCGGGTGGTGCCGTGCGCTTGCGGTAGGTATACACGCTGCGCCGTTTGGCCGACTCCTGAACGCTGGCGCCGCCGACCCTCTCGACGAGCTGGCCGGAGGCCAGCAGGGCCTGGTCGCGAACCATCTCGGCCGTGAGGCGGAGGATGGGTCCACGAGCGAGGTAGCGATTGGATGGGTCCTTCTCGCGACCTTCCGGCGTCGGCGTCGAGGCCTGTCGGAAGGTTGCGCTGAGGACCATGCGCCGCAGCATGGCCTTCGTATTCCAGTCGCTGCGGACGAAGTCCACGGCCAGAGTGTCCAGCAGTTCCGGGTGAGTGGGCAGGTCACCTTGCAAGCCCAGGTTCTCGCTGGAGGCGACGAGTCCCGCGCCAAAGACTTGAGCCCAAAGACGGTTGATGACCACGCGCGAGGTCAGGGGATGCTTCGGGTCGGTCAGCCACTGGGCGAGGCCGAGACGGTTGTTCGGCAAGGAGTCGTTCCACGGGAAGATGCGGGAGGGCACGCCGGGTTCACAGGGCTTGGAGAGCTCCGGCTTGTTGTATTCGCCGCGGGTGAGCACGTAGGTCTTGGGAGCGAGCGGCGAATGTTCCATCGCCGGGAAGGCGGGGGCCGTCTCCTGATGTGCGGCGAGGGCGCGACGGGCTTGCTGGACGCGTTCCCAGGCCTGGGCGAAGGCGGGGTCGGCACGGAGGCGAGCCTGTTCGGCCTTCACGGACGGCGGCAAGGTAGCGGCATCCAGCCCGTGAAGGACCGCGACTTCGGCGGCCGTCAGGGCGGTGTGCCAGAGTTGGACCTCGTCGAGCGAGCCGTTGCGGAAGCCTGCGTCGCGGGAACGGGAGCCGATCTCCAGGGCATTGTCTCGCGGCTTGGCATGGAGCGTGTCGCGCACGACCGCCGTCTTCGCCTCGCGTCCGTCGAGGTACACGTGCAACCCAGCCGCTTTGGAGGAACCATCGTAGGTGACCGTCACTCGATGCCATTGGCTCACCGGAAGCTCCTCAACCGTTTCGATGGAGGCGGCGCTGTTGGGCCAGAGGTGGATCATGCTCCAGCGGAGCTTCCCTTGGTTCACCAGCAGTTCGACGCCGGTCGCGTCGCCATCGCCCGTGTAGAAACCGGTCGAGTGAAGGATGGTCCCACGGACGTTCTTTTCACCGAGGCGGAGGAAGCTCGAGAACGTGAATGCATCAAAGCGCCCCAGTTGCTTGAAGTCCGGTAGGATGAAGCCCGCATCGCCGTTGAACGTCACCGCCTGGCCCTGGACGCCGGGGACGAGTTGGAGGTCTTCCGGCGATTCGCGACGCTCGAACTTGGCAGGCTTGGTGTTGGTGAGCGCAGCGTCGACACCCGTCTTCGTGAAGGCGTCGAGCGGGAAGTGCGCCACGGGCGCGGGCACGGCTACGGCCCCAGTCAGCGACGGAGATGCCGGCGGTACTGCGGCCAAGGCGTGCTCTGCGGCCGTGACGGCTGCGCTCAGATCGGTTTCCTTGCGACGATCCTCGTCGGACTTGAACAGACGCACGAACGGCGGTGGCACTTCGCCATGCATGGACAGCAGCCCGTTCTCGTTCAGGTCGCCGAACATGGCCGCCATCGAGAAGTAGTCCTTCTGCGAAATGGGGTCGTATTTATGGTCGTGGCAGCGCGAGCACTCCAGGGTCAACCCCATAAATCCGTAGCCGGCGGTCATCACGCGGTCGTTGATGCCGTCCTGCCGGAATTCTTCCGCGATGGATCCCCCTTCGAAGGTCATCCGGTGGATCCGGTTGTAGGCCGTGGCCACTTGTTGGTCTTGGGTCGAATGAGGCAGCAGATCGCCAGCGATTTGTTCGGTCAGGAACTGATCGTAGGGCTTGTTGTCATTCAACGCCTTCAGCACCCAATCGCGCCAGGGCCAGGCAAACATGGCCATGTCGCCCGTGTAGCCCCAGGTGTCGGCATAGCGCGAAAGGTCGAGCCAAGCCACCGCCAGGTGTTCCCCGAAGCGCGGCGAGGCCAGCAGGGTGTCGACCCTCTGCTCATAGGCGTTGGCGGAAGTGTCTGCCACGAAGGCGTCGGTCTCGGCGGTCGTCGGTGGCAAGCCGGTTAGTGCGTACGAAGCGCGGCGGAGGAGCGTGGCGCGGTCGGCAGGCGGGGAAGGGCTTAGGCCTTTCTGGGAAGCGGCGTGCGCGATGAACGCGTCGAGCGGGTCCTTGGGCCAAGACGGGTCGGACACGTTCGGCACCGGGTGGGCCTGCGGGCTGACGAACGCCCAGTGAGGGTCGTACCTTGCTCCCTGCTTCACCCATCGGATTAGGATTTCCTTCTCCGGCTGAGACAGGGGCCGGTGCAGCTCCGGCGGTGGCATCACGTCCTCCTCCTCCTCGCTGAGGATTCGTTGCACCAGCGCGCTCTTTTCAACGTCGCCCGGCACGACCGCGGTGTTGCCACTTTTCAGTTTTGTTGTCGCGCCGGCGTATTCGTCGAGGCGCAGGCCAGCCTTGCGACCCTTAGCGGCGTCGGGACCGTGGCAAGCGAAGCAACGGTCGGAGAGGATCGGGCGCACCTCGCGATTGAAGTCCACCGGGGTGTCCGCGGCCAACGACACAACGACGCCCAGCAGGCAGAGCAACGGAATGGCGCGTGCGCTTCGCATGAATATGCATCACTCAACGCTACGTTGAGGTCCCTGTCGAATCGTGATTCGAATCTGAGGTCTCGAGGTGGAGTTGTTTCCTGACTTTTCCAATCGATGCCCGAGGCCCGGATTGATAGATTCAAAAGTGGTCTCCAGTTCAACCTTGTGCGGCTGGATCAGGTTTCATTGTTTTATGTTCCACTGATTCAGCTCACTTCTAAATCCATACCATGTATCGAATTTTAGGCAGCGACGGCAATGAGTACGGACCGGTCTCGGCCGAACAGTTGCGGCAGTGGATCGCCGAAAAGCGCGTCAACGGCGAGACCCGCGTTCAGGGTGACGACGGCGTCTGGCGCTTCCTGCGCGAGGTGACCGAATTGGTGGTGTTGCTCCAACCGCCGGTTCTGCCTTCATCGCCGCCCGTGTCTTCGACGGAAGCGCCTTCTATTCCGTCTGATTTCGAAGGAGATTATGACGGGGATTACGACTTGGATGTCGTCGCCTGCCTGACGTCCGCTTGGAGCCTGTTCCAAAGGCAGTTCTCAACCCTCTTTGGGCCCACGATGATGTACGTGCTCATCCTCTTCGGTCTGGGAATTTTAGGAGCTCTGCCTTATATCGGAGTGCTTTTCAGCCTGTGTAGCATGGTCATTGGCGGGCCGCTCATGGCCGGTATCTATGTCGTTTATCTGAGGGTGATACGTGGAGAAACGCCTCCTTTGGAATCTCTGTTCGATGGATTCCGGAGGATGTTTGGGCATTTGTTTCTGGTGAATTGGGCGGTGGCGCTTTTGACATTTTTGCCATTGTTGGCCGGATTCATCGTCCTGTTTTTCAGTGTGGGACTAACCGTCATCATGGGCTTGGCGAAGGGCTCGGCCAGTTGGCCTGCTTTTGCAGCGTTGGTACCGGGGTTGGGGCTGATTCTCCTCGGCCTTCCGGTCACCATTTTCCTGACGGTCAGTTGGATGTTCTCGTTGCCAATGATCCTGGATCAACGCGTGGACTTCTGGACAGCCATGAAGCGGAGTTGGCGGCAGGTGAGTCGGCACTGGTGGTCGTGCCTGGCTCTGTTGGTGGTGATATCGATTTTAAACTTCTTCGGCACGTTGTGTTGTCTGGTGGGATTGCTGGTGACGGTGCCCATCTCAATCTTGGCGACGATGTATGCCTATGAGACGGTCATCCATGGCCGAAAAGTCGAGTAGTCGATCGATGGGTTGGACGGCGTTGGCGATCAACCTGGGAGCCACGCCCGGGTTGGGGTCTTACTTGGCGGGTCATCGATGGGTGGGCCTTTTGCAGATGGGTTTGTCCGTTTCAGGCTTCATCGCGATCCTGTTCTGGTTTTGGGGGTTGGTCCGAGGGGCATGGGAAGGCCTACAGGCCGGCGACTCGGTCGTCTGGCCCCCGGCGCAAGGGTTGATCTTGGGCGGGGCCTTGTTCGGGGCGGCTTGGTTGTGGTCGCTGGTGACCTCATTACAAATTTTTCGGGATCTCCAAAAAACCACGCCGCCGATCTTGCGGGATCCGTGAGCAGTGGTTTTAGGAGTGGCTTGCGAGGGCGGCCGTTTGACGGTTGTATGACCGGTAGCCCCCTCTGATTCCATGAACACCTTTGCCCGACCGTGGTTCGCCCTCCTCTTGTGCCTGGGTTTCCTGCCGCGGATTTCCGCGGTGCCCGTTCGATGGAGCCTGCAAACCCGCGACCCCCAGACGGGTAAAATCGTCATCACCCACGAGCAGGTGGATTCGTCACGCATCGGTGTGGTGGCGGTGGATATCTGGAACTACCACTGGTGCAAGACGGCCACCATGCGGGTGGATGCCTTCGTACCGCGCATTAATAAGGCTCTGGCTGCTGCCCGCGATATGGGAATGCCTGTCTTCCTTTGCCCCAGCGATGTGGTGGACAATTACGTCGGATATCCGCAGCGGGAGGCGGTGTTCAACCTGCCGAAGATAACGGTGCCGGCCGCCGTGAATGTCACCTGCCCGCCGGTGCCCGATGCCGGTGGTTGTGCCTGCGGGGCCGAACGCTGCGGCGGCAATTATGGTTGGGATGGGATGCACCCGGATCTGGTCATTGGCTCTAACGATTGGATGCCGGACACGCAGGCCGAGGTGTACGCGCTATGCCAAAAGTACGGTCTGACCCACCTCATTTATGTCGGGTTCCACACTCAGGTCTGCCTGTTGGGCAAACCCATGGGACTTCGCGCGATGAAGTCGGCCGGTCTCCAATGTGTGCTGGCCCGCGACATGACCGATGCCCACCCCGGCTACGATCCGGCCCGCAATTTCACACCCGACCTCAACACCGAGCAGGTGGTGGCGCATTTCGAGAAGCACCTGGCCCCGACAATCCATTTCCAGGAGGAACTGTCGCGGCTCGGTCGCTGGCGCAAGGACTGGGTGGTAGACCCGGTGCGCATCACGCCTTGGGGCACCCGTATTCGGCCGCACCTCTTCGAGAAGCCCATTACCGTGACCTTGTCGGCACCGCTGCAGCCCGGAGCGGAAATCCGCTACACGCTGGATGGCTCTGCCCCCACGTCCAAGTCGATGAAGTACACTCACCCGTTGGCCGTATCGGAGACGACCCGCCTGCGGGTTGGGGCGTTTCAGCATGGCCGCGCAGTGTGCCTCGAATCGGAGGGTTCCTTCGCCAAGAATGGGCCTCTGCCGCCGCAACCCGATGTGCTGTTGTCGACCCTCAAGCCCACCCGCAGCGTGGGATTCGGGCACACATACGGAGGCGATGTGCGCTACTCGGGCAACACTCGGCCGCCCCAGACCGATCGATCTAATTTAGGTGGCCCGCTGCGGGTTAATCGCACCACCTACACCCGCGGCCTCGGCGTGCATGCACCGTGTGCCGTGGAGTATGCGCTGAAGCCGGAGTTCCGGCGCTTCGTGGCCTTGGCCGGGGCCGACGAGAATCTGGTGGAGGTGAGCAATGGGTCCAATCTGGCCCAGTTTCCGAGCGTGGTGTTCAAGGTGCTGATTGACGGCAAGGAGGCCGCTGTCAGCCCGGTGATGCGGGTGAAGACCACCGCTTGGCACTTCGATGTGCCCATCCCAGCTGGGGCCCGACGATTGAGTTTGGTGGCCATGGATGCGGGCAACGGATCGCGCGAGGATTTTGCCGACTGGGCTGAGGCCGGATTTGTGATTCAGCGGTGATCGACGAGCCGAGCTCGAACCCGAGCCCGAGTCCGATCGGCGATGCGGGTTTTCAGACCTGATCACCGAGGCCCGTGGGCGGGTTCTTCGATGAGTACTCCGCCCTCCAAGCGCACGACACGGTGGGCAATGTGCAGCGTCTCAGGACGGTGCGCGACCATGAGTGTCGTGCGGCCCTGGGTGAGGCGCTGCACGGCCGCCATCACGGCCAACTCGCTCTCGCCATCGAGGGCGCTGGTGGGCTCGTCGAGCAGCAGCACTGGGGCATCTTTGAGGAAGGCCCGGGCCAGATGAATGCGCTGTTTTTCGCCGACGCTCAACCGAGCGGATCCATCGCCCACGCGGGTGTCGTAACCTTGAGGCAGGCGTACGATGAATTCGTGGGCCTGGGCGGCGTGGGCCGCGGCCTCAATCTCGGCACGAGTGGCCCCGTCGCGGCCAAATCCGATGTTTTCGGCGACCGTCGCGGACAAAAGCAGGGGTTCCTGCAACACCCACGACACCTGCTTGCGGAGGCTTTCCCGATCCAGGCTCTTCAGGTCTAGGCCGCACCAGCGGACCTGCCCCGAGGCGGGTTCCAGGAATCGGGGAATTAATTGCAGCAAGGTGGTCTTGCCTGCACCGCTGGGTCCGACGATGGCGACAATCTCCCCGGGCTTTAGGCGGAGATGGAGTCCTTGCAGCACTGGTCTGCTGGCATCGTAGGCGAAGCCCACGCCAGTGAACTCCAGGTCCACTCCGGTGGCGGGGCGGGGCGCTGGCGTGGTGCCGCTGGCGGAGTGGTCCGGCGTGTCGAGCCATTCGAGCACCCGTTGGGCACTGGCCTGGGCCGTGGAGAGGGTGCCGCCGAGGTGCGACAATTGGTTCAAGGGCTCATAGAGCTGCGCCAAATACGCCAAAAACACCAGCAACTCGCCGAGTGTGAGGCGTCCGGCGGTGACCTCCCGGGATCCGAGGGCCACGATTCCGGCGGTGCCGGCAGCCAAGATCGCAGCGACCGCGGCCAAATACACGACCTCGGAACGATGCTGGTGCCGTCGGGCACGGAAGGCTTCACCGGCCTGTTGGTCGAAGGCGTCCGTCAGGGTAGATTCGCGGGTGAACGCCTGAATGAGGGACAAGTTAGCCACCCCTTGTTGGACGGCGGTGGCGATTCCGGCATCGGCCGTCTGGGCGTGTGCGGCCGCCCGTTGGAGGCGAGGACCGAACACCCGCATGACGAGGAGCAGTGGGGGCACGGTGGCCAGCGCCACGGCCGTCAGTGGCAGGTGGATGCGAGCCATCACCACCGTCATGGCGATCACACCGGCGCCCGCGGTCAGGCCGGTGAAAATGCCGTGAGTGAAGAGAGTCTGAAAGGCGTAGGTGTCCCAGGTGGCCCGGTAAATCCAATCACCGGCCGCGGTTCCCTGGACTTCCCGTGGCGACAGTCGCAGCAGGCGCTCGAAGACTTGATGGCGGATGCGTTGAAGGCCACGCAGCCCGAGGCTAATCACCAGGTTTTGTTGGGCGGCCCCGAGGAGACCGTGCAACAAGTAGGCCCCCAGGAGAGCCAGCGTCCAGCGGGTGATGGAGTGGGTTTCTCCGGAGCGGCCCGACAAGGCATCCAGGATCCACGCCAAGGGCCACGGCTTAATCACCGCGGCGGCGGTCGTCAATCCGACCAAGCCGAGCGCAGCGGCGCAACGGGGTGCGTCGGGTCGGTAGATTCGCAGCGTGGGGATTAGCCACTTCATGCGCAGTGGGTCACCGACGCGGTGCTCGCCAGCAAGGCTTCGACGCGTGCCACATCGGTGGGGACATCCACCCCCACGCTGTCATGCTCCACCCGAGCCACGGCGATGCTGAAGCCGTTTTCGAGAGCGCGCAGTTGTTCGAGTTTCTCCGCGGCTTCGAGTGGTGACACCGGGAATCCCACCAAGCGCAGCAGGGTGTCGCGCCGGTAACCGTAGATGCCGAGGTGCTTCTGGAACGGGTAGCTGGCCCATTGTTCAGCCAGCGATTTCTGAGCGGCGTCCCGGAGGTAGGGGATCGTCCGCCGTGAGAAATACAGGGCACGTCCCCCGGCAGTGGTCACCACCTTCACCACGTTGGGATTGTCGAACTCGGCGAGGTCCCGGATAGGTGTGGACGCCGTGCTCATGTCGCTGTCGCGCAGCGCCTCGGCCACGGCATTAATGACGGCCGGATCCATGAGGGGTTCATCGCCCTGGATATTAATGTAGCCGTCGGCCGTGACCCGTGAGGCAACTTCGGCGATCCGGTCGGTGCCGCTCGGGTGATCGTCGCGGGTCATTTCCACGCGGCAGAATCCGCGGGCGAACGCGGCGATGCGCTCGTCATCGGTGGCCACGATGACCTCGGACAGGGCGGGGGATAATCGGCACCGCTCGACCACCCGTTGAATCAAAGGGATCCCGGCGATGGGGTGCAGCGGCTTGCCCGGAAACCGTGTGGAGGCATATCGAGCAGGAATGACACCGATCAGCTTCATGCCGCGAGAGTGGACCCAGGCCCGATCCTTGGGAAGGGGCGGGGTGATGGGCGAGGTAGACGCCGTTTCTGTCAGGGCTTGGATTCCCAGTCGCCCAACGGAGTCGCCGGTGACGCTGCGGGTTAATCTTGCGGCATCCGGTGACAACCGCGTTCGGGCTTCGATGGACTGGGGTTAGTCTTAAAAATGTATTGTATATAAAACAAAAAAAACTGATAAGCCCTATAAAACAGTCAAAATGCATCACATATAAAACATGAATCTGACCGAGACAGGAGAGATCCTTCGAAGCGCTCGCCGAACGGCCGGTCTGACCCAGGCTGAGTTGGCCCGTCGCTTAGCGATGAGCCGTGCCACCCTTTCACAACTGGAGAACGGTGTGATCGGTGACCTTGGAATCCGCAAGGTCGCCTTGATTTGTGATCGCCTCGGCTTGGAAATCCTCGTTCGACCTCGCCGGGCCTTGACCTTGCAAGAAGCCTATTCGCGGAATCGCGAGGAGCGTCAGGCTGCGTTTCAGGAGACCGACAGCCTCTTGGCGAATTTGAAACCCAGCCCATCTGATGTCTGAAGTCTTCGTCAATCGACGCCGGGTTGGAACTCTTTCACGGGGTGAACCGACCCACCGCTTTGCCTATGAAGTTGGGGTGCCGGAAAGCTTGGCAGTCTCCCTGCTGATGCCTGTGGCCGGTTCGTCCTATCCGGCTGAGCGTTTCACGGTGCTGCACCCGGTGTTCGATATGAACTTGCCGGAGGGTGCCCTCCGCGAGGCTTTGAACCAACTGTTCGCCAAAGCGTTGCCCGTGTTCGATGACCTTGCGTTGCTCGAGATCGTTGGGCGCTCACTCATTGGGCGGTTGCGATTTGGATCCTCGGCAGAGCATCTGGACGAGGTGCCTTCCCAGAATTTGCGCGAACTCCTGTCCAGTCGAGGGACCGATGGATTGTTTGCCGATCTGCTGCGACGGTATGCGCGGTATTCTGGCGTGGCGGGGGTTCAACCCAAGTTGTTGATCCGCGATGATGGGACCCTGGGCACGAGCAAGTTCAGTCCGGTGCCGGTCGGTGATCGGCTGACGGCCCGCGGAACCACACATATCGTCAAGTCCTTCGATGCGGTGAAGCATCCCGGGCTCGCCTCCAATGAGTTCTTGTGTCTGAAGGCGGCGCGGCGTGCTGGCCTGCTGGTTCCACCGGTCGAAATCGCCTCTGGAGGGCATTTGCTGATCGTCGAGCGCTTCGACTTGAAACCCGACGGTTCTTACCTCGCCTTCGAAGACGGGTGCGCTCTGGACGGTCGTTTGTCCCGCGAAAAGTATGTGGGAAGCTACGAACAACTGGCGTCCACCCTCACCGGGACGTTGCGGGGGCCCGACGGAACGGCGACCCAATTGGCTCAATTCTTTCGAGCCTTGGTCCTCTCTGTGGCGGTGCGCAACGGGGATGCCCACCGGAAAAATTTCGGGGTGGTTTATGACGACGCGACGGGGTGGGTTTCCTTGGCCCCAACCTTCGATATCGTCACCACCGCCGCCTATCTGCCCAACGACACCCTGGCGTTGATGTTGGATGGCACCAAGCGGTGGCCCGACGCAAAGCGCCTGGTGCGATTTGCCCGTCAGCGCTGCCTGCTCACCGAAAAAGCCGCGAGGGAAATCGTGGCTGAAGTGATCGAAGCGGTGGCCCAAGTCTCCCACGACCTGAAAGACATGACCTACCTGGATCCACGGGCCTGCGAGATCGCCGACCGCATGCGTACCGCCTGGGCTCAAGGCATCGCTTCGCTGAAAGTTTAGGTCGGCATTTCTGGTTCAATATCCGGGCGGATCTAAGGAATCGACCCAGCTCAGCCCATTTTGTTTGTCGCGACTGAGGTTTGAACGGCCGGGGGCCATAACCACTCCCCGTCAAGGAGTTCTCAGGGGTACTTATTCACAATAGACCCCTTTATATTGTGGGGTTGTGAACAACTTGCCCCTACGTATTGTGGCTTCCCGCTTGCCACTTCGGGGTGGGGTTTCCCAATCTGCCTTTCGATGTATCTCAAAAACCTGACCGTTCTCGGGTTCAAGAGCTTTGCCGACAAGACCAGCCTCAACTTCCTACCGGGAGTGACTGCGATTGTCGGCCCTAATGGCTGCGGCAAGTCCAACGTGTCGGATGCGATCCGTTGGGTGCTGGGTGAGCAATCGGCCAAGGCGCTGCGTGGCGGTGAAATGGCCGATGTCATCTTCAATGGCACGGATACTCGGCGGCCACTGGGACTGGCGGAAGTGTCGCTGACCCTCGGAGGCGTGGATGCGGAGCCGCTGCGGGCGGCCGGCATCCCCATGGAGTTCAATGAGGTGACCCTCACTCGTCGCGTGTATCGCGATGGGGGCAGCGAGTACTTCCTCAACAAGACCTCCTGTCGGCTTCGGGATATCCAGCAACTCTTCGCCGGCACGGGCATGGGCAAGACGAGTTACTCGATCATGGCCCAGGGCAACATCACCCAAATCCTTTCCAGTAAGCCCGACGATCGGCGCCTGGTGTTCGAGGAGGCGGCCGGAATCACCCGCTTCAAGCAGCAGAAGCGCGAGGCACTCCGGAAATTAGAAGGCACCGATCAGAACTTGTTGCGCGTCGAAGACCTCATTCGCGAGGTGAAACGCCAAATAGGTTCACTGCAACGTCAGGCAGGCAAGGCGCGTCGATTCAAATCCTTCCAGGCGGAATTGCAGAATTTGGAAACGCAATGGGCCCGGCGGCAGTTCGACGTGCTCAACGAGGAGGTCTTGCAGCGACGCCAGACCGCCGAGCGTTCCCAGCTTGAGATCGAGGTTGGGCAAGAGACCGTTGTACGACTTGAGGAGGAGATTCTCCAACTCCGGACACGGCTTTCTGAGTTGGAACAGCACATCTCCCAACAGCAGCAGCGAGGTCTGGAACTCAAGGCGGAGACCGATCGGCAGGAAAGCGTGATTGGCTTCAACCAGCAGCGCTTGACCGAGTTGGCCGACCAGAACGCCCGGGCTGGCAGCGATGTGGTGCAATTCTCCGAACGGCGCTCCATCGCCGAGGCCGAGCTGGAGTCGCTGGGAGAGCGGTCGGCCGCGTCCCAAGCCGCCGTGGAACACCTCCGCGTCGAGCAGTCCGTCCGCCGGGACACTCTGTCCGCGGTCGAGCGCGAATTGTCGGTGCGTCAGGAAGACCTGCGCAAAGCCCAAGCCGAGGCGTTTTCGGCGTCCCAGGGATTGGGCCGCATCCGCAACGAGATCAATCAACTGGCGCTTCAGCTCCAGGGAAACGTGGTCCGCTTGGAGAAGCTCAATTCGGAGAAGGTCCAGTTCGAGGAGGAGCGGGTTCGCCTAGAGATGCAGGGGGTGGAGTTCACCCAACAGGTCGAGGCCGAACGGGTTCTGGTGCAGGCCTCCCGCATGACCTTGGAGGAGAGCCAGCTGCGCCTGCGAGCGCTTCAGGCGGAGATCGTTCAGGCCACCCAAGAACGTGATGCGTTGTTGCGACAACAGGCAGAAAAGCGCTCAAAACTGGGGGTCTTGGAGCAATTGGCTACCCAGCACGAGGGCTTCGGAGCCGGCGCCCTCGCGGCGCTCAAGCAGAGCAAGCATGTCCTGGGATCCTTGGCCGATCGTTTGAAGGTCTCCGATGCCCACGTCCTGGCCGTCGAAGCGGCGTTGGGTAACAACCTGCAAATCGTTCTCACCGAGTTGCCCGAGGCCGCTTCGGAAATTTTGGCCGACTTGTCCGCCAATCGGAAGGGGCGCGCCAGCATTGCAGCGCTGTCCCTCTTGGCACCGGCTCCGTCCGAGAACCTCACGGGATTGCCCGAAGGAGTGGTCGCCGCCCTGTCGGTGCTCGAAGTTGAGGCCTCGGTTTCGCCGTTGGTGGCGGGATTGCTTGGTCGCACCTTAATTGTGCCCGACTTGAACACGGCCCTGAGTTTGGCGGCTGGGGCATGGACTGGCTGGGACTTTGTCACGCCCACGGGCGAGGTTCTCACGCGGTTGGGAGTGTTTACTGGAGGAGCACAAGGCGCCTCCGGCAAGGCACCGGCCAGCATTCTGGGCCGCAAAAATCAAATCGCCGAACTCCAGGCCGAGATCACCGCCCTTCAGGGAAGCCTCGCGGAGGCCACCGAGAAACAATCGGCCCTGCAATTCGAACAAACCGCCTTGCAGTTGTCGCTGGAACAAGTGCGGGTGGAACTGCGACAGCAGGAGGTCGCCGTGGCCACCCGTCAGGGCGAGTTCAATGCCCTCCAGGCCGCCAAGCGCTCTCTGGAAGTCCGCCTGAATCAGGTCGACCGCGACCTGGAGACCTTGGCGAGTCAGGAGGTCGGCAATGTCCAGAAGCGTGAATCGCTGGCCGCTCAAGTGGCCGAATGGGAACAACGCGAACTCTATGCCGTCACATTGGTGGCCGAACTGAGCGGTGGGTTGGAGGGCCTTCGCAACCGCCGGGACGCCGCGAGTCAGGTTTTTAACGATGCCAAAATCGCCTTCGCTACCGAAGAGCAGTTGTCGGCTTCTCACCAACGCCAGCGCGGCCCGCTGGAGACGCGTGTTCGCGAACTGAGCGCAGCCATTGAGCGCCTCCAGACCGAGCAGGGGCAGTTTGAGGACCGTCGCGCCAACTTCGAGGCCGGCATCGGCCAGTGTCGCCGGGAGATCGAGCGCCTGGCCGGTGAGCGGGCCGTGTTGGCAGAACAAATCCAGCAGTTACTGGGCGACCGCAAATTTCAGGAAGGTGAGATCCAGAGCCGCGAAGAACAGTTAAAGGAGCGGAGGGCGCGTGTGGCCTTACTTCAGACACAGCGGGGACAACTGGAAGTGGAGTTGGCCCAGAAGACCCTGACACTAGAAAATCTTCGGGCGCGAATTCAGGAAAAGTATCAGGTGGTTATTGAGGACATCCAGCCTGCGGGGCTTCGGATCCAGCCTTCAGACGACGGAATGTCCAAGGTCGAGATCGTGCCGCTGGAGATTATGGAACAGCAGGGTTTGACGACCGATTGGGACGCTGTGGCCGCGCAAATCCAGGCGCTTCAAAGGAAGGTGGATGACATCGGGCCGGTGAACCTAGTGGCGATCGAGGAGTATGAGGAATCCGAGCAACGTTTCACGTTCTTGCAAGCCCAGTACGATGACTTGATTAAGGCCAAGACCGGGTTGTTGGATGTCATCAACCGGATCAATACCGAGACCAAGACTCTGTTCGTCGAGACCTTTGAAAAGATCCGCGCCAACTTCCAAGCCATGTTCACCGAGATGTTCGGTGGTGGTCGCGCCGATCTGAAACTAACGGAGGGAGAGGATGTGCTGGAGGCTGGGATCGACATCGTCGCGCGTCCTCCGGGCAAGCAGCTGCAGAGCATTTCGTTGCTGTCGGGCGGTGAGCAGACCATGACGGCCGTGGCGCTCCTATTCTCGATTTATCAGGTCAAGCCCTCGCCCTTTTGTGTGCTCGACGAGTTGGACGCGCCGCTCGACGAGTCGAACATCAATCGCTTCACCGCGGTCTTGAAGCGTTTCCTCGATCACAGCCAGTTCGTGGTCATCACCCACAACAAGCGGACTATCTCCATGGCCGATGTGCTCTATGGCGTCACCATGCAGGAGCGCGGGGTAAGCAAGATTGTGAGCGTTCGGTTCAATAAGGAGGAGGGGGCGGCCGTTCCTGTTGGGGAGCCGGCCAACATCGCGGACGCCGTGCGCGGTACTCGCGCCATGGAGGGCAGCGTGAACACGAGTCAATAAAAGGCTGTTCACAGAACCGGTGGGATGCTGGTTTATGGGCTCAGCAGCCCTCGAATCGAAGGCTTGTGGCACCCGCGTCCTTCATCAGCCGGGCTCACCAGATATCGACCGCGAGGGGGGCATCGTGTTTCCTTGTTTTGTTGGTTGAGCCATCACTGTCATGAATCTTGAGCGTCCTCAGACCCATTGCCTGCCTGCACTGGAGGCCTTTGCCGACCGGCGTGAGTCGATTTGTGTGATTGGGCTGGGATATGTGGGTTTGCCGCTGGCCGTGGCCTTCGCCTCTCGATTTCGAGTCCTGGGATTCGACATCAACCCGGTCCGAGTGCGCGAGCTTCAGGCCGGGCAGGACCGGACCCTGGAACTGACAGAGGAACAGCTGCGCCGGCACCCGATCGAGTTCACCACCGAGCCGTCGGCCATTAGTCGCTCGCGCCTGGTGGTTGTGACGGTGCCCACACCGATTGATGCGCACCATCGCCCGGATCTGACCCCGTTGATCAAGGCCTCAACGCTCATTGGCCGCCATCTCGAAGCGGGAACGACTGTGGTGTTTGAATCCACCGTGTATCCGGGGTGCACCGAGGAGGACTGCATTCCGGTGATCGAGCGTGAGAGCGGCCTCACCTGGCGGCGGGAGTTTTTCGCCGGCTATTCGCCGGAGCGCATCAATCCGGGCGACCGCGAACACACCATCGAGAAGATCAAGAAGGTGGTCGCCGGCGACTTGCCAGCCACGGCGCAATTGATTGCCGGAATCTACGGATCGGTCATCACCGCGGGGATCCATATCGCACCCACCCTCAAGACCGCCGAGGCCGCCAAGGTGATCGAAAACACTCAGCGCGATCTGAACATCGCGTTGATGAATGAGCTGGCGCTCATTTTCGACCGTCAGGGCATCAACACCTTAGACGTGCTGGAAGCCGCGGGCACCAAGTGGAATTTCCTACCCTTCCGCCCCGGGTTGGTGGGCGGCCACTGCATCGGGGTGGATCCGTACTACCTGGCCTTCAAGGCCGAAAGCTTGGGCTACCACCCGGATGTGATCCTTGCCGGGCGTCGGGTGAATGACTCGATGGGCAAATTCATCGCCGAGAAGACCGTTAAGCTTCTCATCCAATCGGAGCGGGCGGTGAAGGGCGCGAAGGTGTTGATCCTCGGTTGGACCTTCAAGGAGAACGTCCCTGATGTGCGCAACACCCGGGTCGTCGATATCGTCACCGAGCTGCGCAGCTACGGTGTGAATTGCCTGCCTGTGGATCCGCACGCCGACCCGGATGAAGTGCGTCACGAATACGGAGTGGAGCTTTCCGTTTCCGCCGAGGCCGGCGCTCCGTATGCCGCGGTCATTCTGGCTGTGAAACACCGATGCCTGATTGAGGACTATACGCTGGAAGTATTGCGTCGCCTCGGCGGAGAGCGGCCTCCGGTGTTGATCGACGTGAAAGGCTTCTTCAGTCCGGAGCAGGCCGAGCAATGGGGTTCGTCTGGTTACTGGCGTCTTTAAAATAGACCGACAGGTTTCAGGTCAAAAAGCCCTTTCAGCTCCAGACGGTTTGCATCGATGAGTGCTCGATTCATCGCGTGCACTGGCCGGTGTTCAGAGCCAGAAGTGGATGGGGTCGGAGTTGACGTCAGCGATGGATTGATATCCCTTAAGATGGTGTTTCAGGGTGACTCGAATTGGATGAAATCTCTGCTCTTTCTCGTCGTACTCTTCTTTGCTGGATCCAGCAGTCGAGCCGAGGACGCCACTCCTAAGTCGTCACTCAAACCCAATATCATCTTTATTCTCGCCGATGATTTGGGGATCGGGAATGTCGGTTGTTACGGATCCGACCATTACCGGACTCCGAATATTGACCGCCTGGCGACACAAGGCACGCGCTTCACTCGATCCTTCACCGCGGCACTGTGTGGTCCATCGCGGGCGATGATCCTCAGCGGTCGCTATGCCTTTCGAAATGGATCCTCCAATCAGGATGCGTGTCGTCGCATGCCCCTCGAGGAACTGCAGTTGGGGCGCGTTTTCAAGGCGTCCGGCTATGCCACCTCGGCCATCGGCAAGTGGGGGCAACTTCCCGGCGAACCCGATTTGGTGGGATTCGACGACACCCTTCGATTCAACGGTAGTGGTCTCTATCGCAACAAGAAGCCCGGAAAAACCACTGTCTATCGAGTCAATGGCGAGGATCGGCAACTCCATGACCATGAGTACATGCCGGACCTCATGAACGATCGGGCGCTGGCCTTTCTCCGAACGAATCGATCCAAGCCCTTCTTCCTGTACTACTCGATGGTGCATGTGCACGCCGACATCCAACCCACTCCGGACAGCCTGCCGGACAGCAAAGATCTCTTCGGAGACAACATCCGCTACATGGACAAGTTGGTGGGAAAACTAGTCGCTGAGTTGGAGGCCCTCCAATTGCGCGACACCACGTTGATTGTGTTCATGGGGGACAACGGCACCGGCAAGGCACAGGACGCGAGGTCTACCATTGGCGGGCGCAACTTGTCGGGATCGAAAGGTTCCATGCTCGAATGCGGCGGGCTCGTTCCCATGATCGCAAACTGGCCCGGTCGGGTTCCTGCAGGAAAGGTTTCCGCGGATCTCATCGATTCCACCGATTTGCTGCCCACCTTCGCAGAACTGATCGGAGGGAAGCTTCCTGAGAAGCGGATTTTGGATGGTCACAGCTTCGCTCGGTCGTTGTGCGGAGAGCCGGGGCCCAAGCGGCCATGGATTTACAATCAGCTTGCCTCCATGTGGTATGTCCGTGAAGCGGGTTGGAAGCTGAATGAAAAGGGAGAACTCTTTGATATGGGTGCTGCCCCGTTCATTGAGAAGCGCGTGGAAGCATCTGCGGATTCCACTGCCAGCCAGGCGGCTCGGCAACGGCTGGCGGCGGCATTGGCGCAACTCAATCCGGCCGGGGGTATCCCGGACACGGGCGATGGCACCGGTCGCCATGACCACCGCAATCGAGCTCGGAAAACCGATAACGACTGAACCTCCTATCATGAACGCATTTCTTCGTTTCATCGCATGTCTTCTGACGGCTGTGTCGGTTCATGCTGGAGGAAAACCCAACATCCTGTTCATTGCCGTCGATGACCTTCGGCCTGAATTCGGTGCTTATGGTTTTAAGTCCATTCGCAGCCCCAATTTGGATCGGTTGGCCAAGTCCGGCATCACCTTTGGTCGTGCCTATTGCCAGCAGGCCGTTTGTTCGCCATCCCGATCTAGCTTGATGACGGGGATGCGCCCCGACTCGACGCGTGTCTGGGATTTGAACACCCATTTTCGGAAGGCACAGCCCGACGTCGTAACGCTGGGTCAGCACTTCAAACAACACGGTTATTTTGTCCAAGGCATGGGCAAGATTTATCACGGGAACTTCGACGACGCTCCCACCTGGTCGGTTCCTTGGCAGACACCCAAGGCCCAGCCTTACGCATTGCCTGAGAATCTTGCGCTCCACCAACGCGGTTTGGAGGTCGTCGATCCGGAGCCCAAAACCAGGGCGAACGGCCGGAAGGTCAAGAAACAGGCCTCGGGATTGAACTCCCGGGGCCCGGCGTTCGAAGGGGCTGATGTTCCCGACACGACTTTCCAAGATGGCAAGGTTGCCGAGTTGGCCGTTGGAACGCTGCAAACCCTGAGTCGGAAACCCGAGCCCTTTTTTCTGGCGGTCGGTTTTTCGAAGCCGCACCTCCCCTTTGTGTCGCCCAAGAAATACTGGGATCTCTACCAACCGGCGAAGATCTCATTGGCACCGAATCCATTCCGCCCGAAGAACGCTCCCGAGTACGCCATTCTTCCGGGCGGTGAAATGCGCAACTATCATGGGATTCCAGAAGGTTCCATTCCTGAGGGGCTCGCCCGCCAACTCAAGCATGGGTACTACGCGGCAGTGAGTTACATGGACGCCCAGGTGGGCAAGGTTCTCGATGAGTTGGACCGGCTGGATTTACGCAAAAACACCATCGTGATTGTGTGGGGTGATCATGGATGGAAGCTCGGAGAGCACGACGCTTGGTGCAAACACTCCAACACCGAGAATGATACGCGCGCGCCCTTGTTGCTGTCGGTTCCGGGGATGAAGCGGGTCGGCGTTCGGACAGAGGCTTTGGTCGAATTCGTGGACATTTATCCGACTTTGTCCGAGTTGGCAGGCCTTCCACTCCCTCAGCACCTCGAGGGCAGTAGTTTCAAGCCGCTGCTCGATGATCCGAAACGCCCATGGAAGTCCGCGGCCTTCAGCCAATATCCGCGACCAAGTCGCAGGTCGGGCGCGGCTCCATTGATGGGCTATTCGATGCGGACCGACCGGTATCGCTTCACCGTTTGGGTGGGTCGCGAGGCCCCTTCCCAGATTGAGGACATCGAGCTTTACGACCATCGCTCCGATCCGCAGGAGAACAGCAATGTTGCCGGTGAACCCTCCCAGCGAGCACGGGTCGAGGAATTAACCGCTCAGTGGCGCCGAGGTTGGGCCGGAGCCAAGGCCGAGTTGGCCGGCCGGATTCAAGCCCCGCGACCCCATTTTCGTCGATGGGATCGCCCGTCTGGGGGCGAGTAAAGAGTCCGCAGGCCTAGGATTTTTCGGATTTGATTGGTGGTTCCTAGGGCACTCAGGTTGCAATTTACCCAACGAAGGTTCTGAACAGCGTCGTTGGATTCTGAATTATGTCTAAAGCTCATGAGGCCTCGGTGGCCGCAAGATCGGCCGGGTTGCCGCCTGTCCGCATCGTCGTAACCGGTGCGGCCGGATTCATTGGCGGCCAATTGCTGAAGACGCTGCGGGGACTTTACGCTTTGTCGGAGTTGCTCGCGGTCGATCACCCCCTGAAGCCGGCGATGGGCACGGCCACTGAAGCCTTTGGTGGGGTTCAATTTCTAAGTCACACGCAGTTCCTGGAAGCCCTCACCGCGGGCATTTTGCGGCCCGAGCTGATTTTCCATCTCGGGGCCTGCAGCTCCACCACCGAGACCGACTGGAACTACCTGGCCGACAACAATCTGGGCTATTCACAGAAGCTCTGGAACTGGGCGGCGGCCCACGGTGCGCGTCTGCTGTACGCCTCCAGCGCGGCCACCTACGGCGACGGTGAGAACGGGTTTGATGACACGCTCGAGCTCTCGCGCCTGAAGCCATTAAACTTGTACGGGAAGTCCAAGCACGACTTTGATCTTTGGGTCGAAGACCAGCGGCGACTCCAAGTTCCCCGGCCGGTGCAGAGTGTCGGGTTCAAGTTTTTCAACGTGTTCGGGCCCGGGGAAGGGCACAAGGGGCGCATGGCTTCGATGGTGTGGCACGGCTATCACCAGATCCTCAAGGAGGGGACCGTTCGACTCTTCGAATCGCACCGTCCGGACTACGCCCACGGCGGTCAGTTGCGCGACTTTATCTATGTGAAGGATGTTGTCCGGGTGATGCTGTCCTTCGCGGAACGGCGCGAGGTGTCGGGCCTCTTCAATTTGGGCACGGCTCAAGCCCGCTCGTTCCGGGATCTCATCGAGGCGACCTTTGCCGCCCTGGAGCAGCCCGCCTCCATCCAATACATCCCCATGCCGGCAGACCTCCGGGATCGCTACCAGTATTTCACCCAAGCCAGCATGGCCAAGACCGCTCAGGCGGGCATCGTGTATACCCCGACTCCTCTGGAGGAGGCCGTCGCGGACTATGTGGCCCATCTGAGAGCCGGTCACCTCTGAGCGCTCAGCACTCGCGGTGGGGCGAGAGCTGAGGTGCAATTCATCGGTGAGCCCATTGTTGAAGAGGGCCTGGCTTGGAATCGGATCTTTGACTTCTGGGCTTTGATGGGATGGACAGGGAAGGGGGCGAGGGGTAACCCTTGGTGACTCCGTTGAACGGAACAGTGCGCCCGTAGCTCAGCTGGATAGAGCATCCGCCTTCTAAGCGGATGGTCACAGGTTCGAATCCTGTCGGGCGCGCCATTTTTCAAGTCGGTGACACGATGGGTTAGGTTCCGTTGAGGCACTATGGGATTCTCCTACCGCAAATCCGTTCGCCTGGGGCCCTTCCGAATTAATGCAAGTTCGGCCGGTGTCGGATGGTCGGTCGGCACTCGAGGTGTCCGCACCACGGTGACTCCCAAAGGACGCCGCTACACCACCTTCTCGGTGCCGGGCACCGGGGTGAGCTATCGCACCGACGGCAAGCAGGGATGCTTGGTACCCCTGGCCCTCGGTTTGGGTTTGGGTGCGGGCGCGCTCTGGTGCGGGCTCCGCTGTATGACGTAGAGGTTCAACCTCACCTTTGTTTGCTGCGATCGCCCAATACCTGTTTTCCATTTCGGTTTATTTTACACCACTAGACACCCCTCAATCCCATGACTCCCCTCCGTTGGACCCGCACCCTGCGCACCCCGCATTCCGAACGACTCTTGGCCGTCCGTGATGGTCGGGAGGCAGTGGCGGTAGACTTTCATTACCTCGCCGACGGTACCGTGGCGGGCACGGTGATTTTGCTCAAAGACGCCGGGTTGGGAGCCGAGCAGGTGCCCGCCCTGTTGGCTGAGTTGGACCAGGAGTGGCTGCCGGGCGTAGACCTGGGCAGCGGCAACCTCAACTTCACGGTGGTGATCGGTGAGTTGCTGGGGAATTACGAGCCCGACACGAAAGCCTGATGGGTGGGGCTGTATCCAGCGCGCTAGGCCGGTTAGATGCCAACGACAACGCGTTCCGGTGGAATGCGCTGATTGACCGGGTGAACATCACTTGGACCGTCTGGCAGTGAACGGCCCTGTCGTGGGTGTGCAGCACTTTGCTCAATCTCTACGAGGCGCTGACCCAAGAGAGGCAGAGGAAGGGGAAAGTCGGCAGAAGAGTATCCAACGAGCCGACACGCCATCACTTTCCACCCAACTTAGTTCGAGTTTGAGTGGACGGGCACTTGGAAGCAAATCGTTGTGCCGCGGTTGGGTTGGCTGTCGATGCACACAAAACCGCCAACGGATTCCAATCGAGAACGCATGTTGCTGAGCCCATGGAACCGGGAATCACTGGTGTCGTCATTGACCAGCGAAGGGCAGTTGCCTTGACCGTTATCGGAGACGTGGAGGGAAAGGTGCTCGGGAGTTAGATCAAAGCGGATGTGAACTTGATCGGCCTGAGCATGTTTGTGGACGTTGTTCAGTGATTCCTTGAAGGCCAGATACAAGTTGTGTCGAACCCCCCCTTTTAGGGTTCCGGCCATCACCATCGATGGCTTGATCAGGTCGAAACGGATGCGGGCGGATTGCAGAAATTCTTCCGCGAATTGCGATGTGTGCTCCACAAAGTTGTGAACCGAGTCGGCTTTGGGATCGATGGACCAAACGATTTCTTCCAACGCCTCCACGCTTCGGAGGGCCCTCGATTCGATTTTACCCAGTTCCATCGAGGGGTTTTTGGATGACTGGGCGATGGAGCAAAGCAGCGAAATTTCTGAGAGCGTGCTACCCAGATCGTCATGAAGGTCTCGGGCGATTCGTTTGCGTTCCGCTTCCAAGGCGTTTTGTTCCAACAGCGCATCGTGGTTTTGTTGTAAAAGCAGCCTCCGACGCCGGACATTAAACCAACCCAGACCGCCAATCAACGCACTGACCACCGCCACTTCGAGCGAAATGAACCATGTTTTCTGCCAAAGGTACGCGTCGGTGAGGTCTTCAAACTGCGTTGCAATAGCGAGATTGCCGATCCGCCAACCGTTGCCACCTCCGCGGTGACTGAGCAGAATCTGGTCGAAAGAGGCATCGGCCCGGAAGGTGGTCGTCTGGATTTGGGTCATCCGGAGTTCATCGGAGCCGGCACTGAGGTTAGGCTCCATCCAGACGGTGATACGGTCGTTTTCTCCGGGGATGAATTGGACCCGGATGACAATGGTGCGTTGAACCCCGAATCGAGGGGGTTCAAAAACGCTCAGCTTTGTGACTTCAGGCAGTTCTGAATTAAGGTCAAATTCTCCTTTGTCTGCATTGCCGAATCCCGTTTCGGACGCATGGAACGCACTGTATCCCCACGCATTCCAGGCGTTACCGATTCCCAAGTGGAGGTTCCCCTTATCGGAAAAAATCAGCCCTGCCTCATAATTGCCGGTTTGTTCTGTGAAAAAATCCGACAAGGGAACGATCGTGAACCGGAAAAAAAGCGTGGATTTGGAAAGATCACCAAGGCCTGGCAAAGCGCTGACTGGGATCGGAAGCACCTGGTTGGTATTGCAGAGCAGGTGCCAATCGCCATCGCTCCAAAGGATGCCAGCTTGCAACGGAGCCGCTCCGGCAATGCCAAGCAGACATCCAATCAAAAATTGAATCCAAAGATGGAAATTTGAGGCTCGCACAGAAATGGCAAAGTCGTTACAGAGCTACACCAAGTAGGGAGCCGTGGCTTTAGTTTTCCACTACTTATTGAGGCCCAGCCCATTTGCGAGAGCATTCGAACTGGGCCGTGCCGGTGAGCTTGTTTGAGGGGCGTGATCGGGGTCAGACAACGATTCTTGACAGAGCGGCATCGGTTTAAGCGCGGATCTGATGGAATGCGCCTGCTCAAAGATTGGAGTGGCTGCAAGGCGCCGATGCCAACGGCACTCAAGAGAAGGACTCAAGAGAAGCACCTGCATCTGAGAGGATTAAAATCTTCGCTGGTGCTTTATCGCCCCGGCGACCACCCGTTGCCGGCGGGAGGACCGACTGCGAGAGCTGTGGGATTTGAAAAGGGGTCAGTTCTTGATATTGTTCACTCCCCTCCCAGCTTCCTCCGGCGATACAAGAGATGGTTCAGATAACCGCGCGTGCCCATCGCAAGATGCTCGGCGATCCACCCTACCATCATCGTCGTCTCCGCCCGCAAGCGCGCCGCTAAAGCCACCTTCACTGAATTCCCCTTTGGGCCGAGTTTTGAGATCAGCTTCCTGCCACCGCCCCAGCTTCAACTCCGTCGCGATGATTAGTTCCGCCAGCGCTTCCGCTGTTGTCAGTGACGGTGTTAAAACCAATGAAACCTGCCGGTTTGAAAAGGGGGGAGGTGACGGCCACAAGATGATGTGGATCGGTGACACCGGAGGAGACACTTGGAAGGTTGCTCGAGCTAGGCAGGGCTTGGCGTGTTCTGGAAGTGCGGCTAAGGTGATGCTCCCCAAAAATCCCGCCTCACCCAATCACCTCCGAGGTCGGGCGATTTCTCCGAAAGCGCCGCGTCCGCAGACACGGACCGTCGCAG
>CAINWP010000135.1 GCA_903854475.1 uncultured Verrucomicrobiota bacterium | reverse complement strand
GATCTCAAAACTCGGCCCAAGGGGGATTCAGTGAAGGTGGCTTTGGCGGCGCGCTTGCGGGCTGAGACGACGATGACGGTGGGGTGGATCGCCGAACGTCTGGCGATGGGTACGCGCGGTTATCTGAACCATCTCGTGTATCGCCGGAGTAAGCTGGGCGGGGAGTAGACAATATCAAGAACTGACCCCTTTTTGACCCCTTTACTGGGATTAAGGGGACAGCCAAAGGCCAGGGGTCACCCAGCGGATGTCCGAGGGTTTCCTGCATTTTGGTGCCCATGCAAAGATTCAACCATCGCCGGGTCAGAGAACCGGGGCAGTGTATACGATTCAGGGGTTCCACCACTTGGCGGCTTGGAGCCCCTGAAATGCCCAGGTAGCATTTCGTCGATTCACCAGCCTAATGGCAGTAAAGGCAAAAGTTCTGGCGTCTAGAAAGACCGTGCCGAGCAAATCGTTCAACTATACCCAAGCGCTGGCCGATTGGGCCACTTCTTGGCGCACGCCCCAACTTCCGGGCCGGGTGGTAGTCACGTTTTCCGGGAGGATGACGAAGTCGCTTGGGCGGGTACGCCCAATGACTGGGCAGATACGGTTGAATTCCAAACTCCAGACGGTGCCGCGAAGGTTCTTGCTTGAGGTGCTGTGTCACGAAGCCGCGCATGTCGCAGTTCACCTGCTGTACGGAGCCAACGCAAAACCCCACGGACCTGAATGGCAGGAATTGGTGCGTGTCGCTGGATATCAGCCGAGTACAAAGCTTGGTCATCAGGCGCTGACTCAAAAAGCCCCCCAGAATACGACGATTTCTCGTCACCGCTACCGATGCCGGATTTGCCAGTGCGACTATTTCGTCCGCCGCAAGAGCTCGAGGCTGCACTGCAATCTTTGCCACTCCGCGGGGAGTCCTGAACCGCTCCAATACCTTCCCAACTCATCGCTCTCCTGACCCGCGCCATGTCCAACCCGTGCCTCTTCTGCCAACCAGACTACACTCGAATCGCCTTCGAGACCGACCGGTTCATTGGCTTGTGGGATGGATTCCCGGTGTCGCCCGGGCACCTATTGGTCATACCGCGCCGGCACATTCCGACTTGGTTCGATGCCACTGCCGAAGAGCAAGTTGCGTTGCTGCAGGGTATTGAGATGGCGCGGCAAGAGATCTTGCGCCGACACCAACCCGACGGATTCAACATCGGCATTAACATCGGGGCGGCCGCCGGCCAGACCGTGTTCCATTTGCACATTCATGTGATTCCCCGCTACACCGGGGATCTCCCGGACCCTCGAGGTGGAGTGCGCAACGTCATCCCGTCGAAGGGTAACTATTTCCGCCGACCCGCTGCCAGTGGTCATGCTTTGGCTGATGTACCCCATGATCGGTCCCTGATTCACGGTGGTGGTGATGATCCGCTGCTACCTCACTTTCGGGCTCATCTCGACCGTGCGGTTGGAGCCGACCTGTGTGTGGCCTTCGTCCGGGCGAGTGGCTTGGATCTCGTGATCGAACACCTGCGCGATTTGCTCGATCGTGGCGGCACACTCCGGCTCCTTACCGGCGATTACCTCGATATCACTGAGCCCGAGGCGTTGCTTCGGCTCACCGATCTCTCCGGCAAGATCGAGCTCCGGGTCTTCGAGACGCTCCAAGTCAGCTTTCACCCCAAAGGCTACCTCTTCCATTTTCCCGATGGCACCGCCACCGCCTTGGTCGGTAGCTCGAACTTGAGCAATTCGGCGCTGCAACAGGGCATTGAATGGAATTACCGCGTGCTCACCTCGGCCGATCCGAAGGGCATCGCACACGTTCAGCAAAGCTTCGATCAACTCTTCCACCATCCGGCGACACGGTTGGTGACGCAGGAATGGATTCGGGAATACACCGAGCGCCGCAGACCACCGGAGCGCTCGCGTGGGATGGTGCTCCTCGAAACCAGCGAGAATGCGCCACCGCCTCATGATATCCAACGTGAGGCGCTGGCAGCTCTCGAGCAAACCCGCCGCGACGGCAATTCTGCCGGCTTGGTCGTCTTAGCCACCGGCCTGGGCAAGACCTGGCTGAGCGCCTTCGATAGTTGCCGGCCCGAGTTCCGCCGGATCTTGTTCGTGGCACACCGTGAGGAAATTCTGACGCAGGCTTTGAAGACCTTTCGTCGGATCCGGCCCCGGGCTTCGTTGGGCAACTACAACGGCACCGACAAAGTGCCCGACGCCGACGTGCTCTTCGCTTCCATCCAGACACTCGGCAGGCAGCGGCATCTCAAGGCCTTCGAACGGGATTGCTTCGACTACATCATCGTCGACGAATTCCATCACGCCGCCGCAGCCACCTACCGCAACCTCATCGCCCATTTCACTCCGAAGTTCCTGCTGGGCCTGACCGCTACGCCTGAGCGCACGGATGGCGGTGACCTGCTGGGCCTATGCCAAGAGAACCTAGTCTACCGCTGCGACCTGGCGCGTGGCATCCGCGAACGCTTGTTGTCCGCGTTCCACTACTTCGGCGTGCCCGACGAGGTGGACTACCAGAACATCCCTTGGCGCAATCACCGATTCGACGAAGCCGAGTTGACCCGCGCAGTGGCCACCGAGAAACGGGCCCAGAATGCTCTCGACCAACTGCGCGCGCGTGGCGGCCGACGCACCATCGCCTTTTGTTGCTCTCAACGACACAGCGACTTCATGGCCGATTTCTTCAGCCGGAATGGTTGCCGTTCGGTCGCCGTCCATTCGGGCGAGAACTCAGCACCGCGAGCGGCTTCGTTGGAGGCCCTCGAAACTGGGCAACTCGATGTTGTCTGCGCCGTGGACATGTTCAACGAGGGCGTGGACATCCCCAATGTTGATACGGTGATGATGTTGCGTCCGACCGAGTCGTCCATTTTGTGGATGCAGCAGTTTGGTCGGGGCCTGCGTAGGGCCGAGGGCAAGACTCACCTGACGGTGATCGACTACATCGGCAACCACCGGAGCTTCCTCAATAAACCGCGCACGCTTTTGGCCCTCCCGGCCGGGGATCAGCACATCGACAAAGCACTGAACCTGCTGCTGGGCGGTGACTTCGAACTGCCTCCAGGATGCGAGGTGACCTATGAACTCCAGGCGGTTGACATCCTACGGTCCTTGTTGCGGCAACCGGCACACGGAGATGCGTTGCAGGCATACTACCTGGACTTTCGCGAACGGCATGGGCAGCGCCCCACCGCAGCCGAGATGTTTCGTGATGGGTTTACGCCGCGGTCCGTTCGGCAATCGCATGGTTCCTGGCTCCATTACGTGAAGGCCATGGGCGACCTCTCGCAGGCCCAAGCCGCGGCCTTGGACCAGGTCGCGGAGTTCCTCGCGGAACTCGAATCCACCCGGATGACCAAGAGCTTCAAGATCCTCACGCTGTTGGCACTGCTCGACGAAGACCAACTCCCTGGATCGATGCCGATCGAGGCCTTGCAAAGCGGCTTCCGACGGCAGGCCGAGCGGTCGGCCAAGCTCCGCCAAGATGTCGGCCCGGCCCTTGCGAATCGCGCCAGCCTCATCCGCATGCTGGAGAATAATCCCATCAACGCTTGGACGGGCGACGGCGATGCAACGCGGAAGACCTTCTTCACGTACCGCGACCGGCAGTTTGCCTCCAAGATAACCCTCGCCCCAGAACTGCGAAGCGCCTTCCGGGAACTAGCTCTGGAACTGGCCGACTGGCGACTCGCGGAGTACCTCAATCGCAGTGGGGAAGGAAACGGTGCGGAAAAGGGGTCAGTTCTTGATATTGATATGTAAAGGAACGGCGCGGGGCGGAGGAAGGCGAGGAGTTCAAGCCGATTCGGCGCGGTTGGTGTCTGGGCGAGGAGAAGTTTCGGGAGGATTTGCTGACGCAAATGAGCGAGCGGATGGGGGCGG
>CAINWP010000134.1 GCA_903854475.1 uncultured Verrucomicrobiota bacterium | reverse complement strand
GGCTGCCCACCTCGAGGACTCCTTTGGTCTCCTTGCCAGTGCTGTCCATGGCAACGTAGTTGAATTTGGCCATATCAGTATCCTCGTGAAATCAGTTTCGTCGGAGTATCCAGACGGAATCAGGTGACGGAATCAGGTGTACTTCAGCACTTCTTCGACGGTGGTCTCGCCGGCGTAAATACCGCGAAGGCCATCTTCGCGCAAGGTTACCATGCCTAGTTCGATGGCTTTCTGGCGAACGACAACGGTCGGAGCTCGGTCGTTGATGAGGTTGCGAATTGCATCAGAGACGGCCAACAACTCGTAAATGCCCTTGCGCCCCTTGTAACCGGTGTCGTTGCAATTGGGACAACCGCGGCCGTAGTAGAACACCTTGTCGCCGATGTCGTGGGCCGACAAACTCATGTTCTGTAACTGCGACTCGCTCGGCTCAAACGGGGTGCGACAGCTCGTACAAATGCGGCGGACCAGACGCTGAGCCAGAACCGCCAGCAGCGTGGAGGAAATTAGGAAGGGCTCTACACCCATATCCACCATACGGGTGACAGCACCCGAGGCGTCATTGGTGTGCAGCGTGGACAGCACCAAGTGACCGGTGAGCGAGGCCTGGACGGCGATCTGGGCGGTCTCCAAGTCGCGAATTTCCCCGAGCATGATGATATCGGGATCTTGACGCAGGAAGGCGCGCAGGGCCTTGCCGAAGGTCATGCCGGCCGATTCATTGACCTGCACCTGCATGATCCCCTCGATGTCGAACTCCACCGGGTCTTCGATCGTGAGGAGCTTGGTGTCGATCTGGTTGATATGCCGCAGGCAGGAATAAAGGGTCGTGGTCTTGCCGCAGCCCGTGGGCCCAGTGACCGTGAAGATGCCGTTGGGCTGGTTGATGGTCTCGACGATGAAGTCGTAACCATCTTTGGGCAGACCCAACGTCTTGAGGTCCAATTGCACGGCCCCTCGGTCCAAAACGCGGAGCACCACCGACTCACCGAAGGCGGTCGGCAGCGTGGAGAGACGAAGATCGACCTGTTTACCCGAAATCACCGTGCTAATGCGCCCGTCCTGCGGGAGCCGTCGCTCGGAGATGTTGAGGTTGGCCATGATCTTCAGACGCGAGGTCACGGGCGTGGCCAAATGCTTCGGTGGCGGCGCCATTTCGTAGAGGGCCCCATCGACGCGGTAGCGGATCTTGAACTCCTCTTCGAAGGGTTCGAAGTGGATGTCCGAGGCCCGATCTTGCACAGCCTGCATCAAGACCAGGTTGACGAACTTCACTACGGGGACGTCGTTGACCGCGTCGTCCAAGGAAATAGACAAGCCCTTGGGGCCTTCCTCCTCCTTGGTCGCCTCGACGTCCACCCAGAGTTCCTTGAGCAGGGAGGTATAACCAAGATCGGCCTGTGCCGGATAAAACTTCTCAATGCAGGCCGCTACCTCGACCGGATTGGCCACGACCACCTGCAGGGTGTACTTCAGGGAGAAGCCCAACTCATCCATCGTCTGGGGATTGAGCGGGTCGGCCAAGGCTATTTGCAGGGTGTCGCCGTAAAGGGCCATCGGGACCACCTGATACATCCGGGCCGTCTCGTTGGGCACCGCCGCGATGGCTTCCGGAGGAATGGTGTCCGGCTCCAGGGTGACCACCATGGTCCCCAGATGATCGGCCATGATCTGGAGAATGGAATCCAGGTCGAGCAACCCGTAATCCTGAAGGATCTGGATCACCGACTTGCCGCTGCGCTGCACCTCCTGACCGATCTCCTCGATCTGCAGGGCGTCCAAGAGCCCGCGCTCTCGGATGAGCGCGATGAGTGGATGGGAGATTGCTTCGGCCATGGCGGGTGAGAGATCGGTGAGGGGTTACTTACGGGTCTGGCTCTGGGTCTCGGCCTTGGCGGCGCGGAGTTCGTCCAGCTTCAGACTAATGGTCAAGGGGTCCATCGACTTGGTGACAACATCCTCTTCGGAAATCATACCCGCCTGCCACTTGTCCAAAAGGAAGCTGTCCAGGGTGACCATGCCGTGCTTTGAACCGGTCTGGATGTCGGACTGGATACGGAAGGTCTTGTTGTCACGAATGAGCGCCGCCACCGAAGGGGTGTTGATCATGATCTCGAACACCGCGACCCGGCCAGGTTTGTCGATGCGAGCCACCAACAACTGGGAAATCACCCCCTGAAGCACTGTGGAGAGCTGGATGCGAATGGTCTCTTGCTGACTCTGGGGAAAGGCGTTGACGATACGGTCGATGGTCTTGGCTGCCCCCGTGGTATGCAAGGTTCCGAAGACCAAGTGACCCGTTTCGGCCGCCGTGATGGCCGCTTCCATGGTTTCCAAGTCGCGAAGCTCACCCACCAAAATAATGTCGGGATCTTGACGCAACGCGCGACGCAGCGCCTCGGCGAAGGAGGGCACGTCGACATTGACCTCCCGCTGAGTCACCACCGCCTTCTTGTGCTTGTGGTAGTACTCAATGGGATCCTCGATGGTGATGATGTGCGCTTCGTCCTTCTCCTCGTTGAGGATGTTGAGGAGCGAGGCCAACGTGGTCGTCTTGCCCGAACCGGTGGGACCCACCACCAGAACCAAACCGCGGGGCTTATTAATCAGTGCCCGAACCGTGGCCGGGATACCGATTTGCTCCATGGTCAGGAGCTTTGAAGGAATTTGCCGGAGCACCAAGGCGAAGTTGCCCTTTTCCTTGAAGGCGCTGACACGGAAGCGAGCCAACTCACCGAAGGCGAACCCGAAGTCAGCACCGCCCTTTTCACGGATTTGCTGAATATGATCTTCGGAGGTGATGGAGCGCATCAACTCCTCGGTGTCCTCCGGGCGCAGCGGCGGACCATCCACCCGCTGAAGAATGCCGTGGATACGAATGACGGGGGGAATGTTCACCCGGATGTGCAAGTCGGCTCCGCCTTCGGAGACCATCAACTGCAACAGATCGGACATCTGGTAGGACATGGGTCAGTTCGGAAAGTTTTTTAAGATCGGTGGGTGCGTTCAGCGGTGGCGAGAAAGACCCATCAGGGCCGGGGCCACCGTAGATAATAGAGCAAATGCAGGGCCAGTCATGGTTTTGGTTAGTCGCATCAGTGTTCCGATACGGTTGCCCGGATGACCTCATCCACCGTGGTGACGCCGGCCAAGACCTTGCGCATGCCGTCTTCACGGAGGGTGCGCATGCCCATTTCGCGGGCGCGGTTGCGAAGCACGTTGGAAGGAACCTTGTCGTAGATGAGCTTTCTGGCCTCGTCGTTGATGTTAAAGATCTCGAAGAGGCCAAAACGCCCCTTGCAACCGGTCTTGTTGCACTCGGGGCAGCCCTTGCCTTTGCGGGCGGTGGCCGCAGCGGCCTGCTCCGGGCTGAAGCCCAAGCCAGCGATCTCTTGCTCGGTCAGGGTGTGCGGCGCGGCGCACTTCTTGCAAACCTTGCGGACCAGACGCTGGGCCATCAGGCAGCGTGCGGACGACGCAACCAAGAAGGGTTTCACGCCAATGTCGATGAGACGGGCCACCGCCGAGGGCGCATCGTTGGTGTGCAGCGTGGAAAAAACCAAATGACCGGTCAGTGACGCATTGATGGCGATGGTCGCGGTCTCCATATCGCGAATTTCTCCCAACATGATGACGTTGGGCGACTGGCGGAGCATGGATCGCAGCGCCGAGGCGAACGTGAAACCAATGTGCTCGTGGACCTGGACCTGGTTAATGCCCGCGAGCATGTACTCGACCGGGTCTTCGACGGTGATGATCTTGCGGTCCGGGCGGTTAATATAGTGGAGACAACTGTAGAGCGTGGTCGTCTTACCAGAACCTGTCGGGCCAGTGACGAGGAGGATGCCGTCGGGCAAGGCGATCATCCGCTCGAAATTGGCCTGATCGTCAGCCATGAACCCCAACTCGGCCAAGCCCAGCCGGAGGCCGGACTTGTCCAAAATACGCATGACGATGGATTCGCCATGGGAACAGGGAATGACGCTGACACGCAGGTCGATCACCTTGCCGCCCACGTTGGTCTGGATACGGCCGTCTTGAGGAATACGCTTCTCGGCAATGTTCATTGCCGCAGAAATCTTGAGACGAGCGATCACCGGGGCCTGCAGCCGCTTCGGGATATCTTTCATCTCGGTCATCATGCCGTCGATGCGGTAGCGCAGGCGAAAACGCTTGCCCATGGGCTCGAGATGAATATCCGAAGCCCGGAGCTTGAAGGCGTCGATAATGATCTGGTTGACCAGTCGGATGATGGGCGCGTCTGCGTCGAGGGCCTGACTATCGGCCTTCACATCGCCATTGAGCGCACTGACCTCGACCTCACCCTCGGTGATGTCTTGAATCATCCGGGCGATATCGGAATCGCCGCGTCCACCGGAACTGGTGCTGCCGTAGTACTTGTCGAGAGCGGCCTTGAGGTCTTGCTCGCTGGTCACGCGGTACTCAAGGGTCTTACCCAGAGTCACCTGAAGTCCGTCGATGGCTTCGATGTCTGACGGATCGGACAAGGCCACCACCACGGTGCCGTCTTGCTCAGCAACGGGCACCGCATTGTACTTGCGGGCCACGTGCCGGGGTACGGCGTTGATCACCTCATCGGTCAGACGAATCTCCGACAGGGTAACCATCTCGACACCGAAGTAGGTCGATTTGGCCATAACGACCAGCGACGGCTCCAACCGTCCGGTCTTGACCAAGGTGTCCACCACGCCTTCGCCAGAGGACTCCGCCTCGGGACGCACCTCTTCGACGGCTTCATGAGTCGTGAGACCCATGTCGAGCATGGTTTCGAGCAGAAAATCGTCTTTGGCAGCCACGGTGTCCTCTGGATTTTCCGTTGGCCACGCTCAGGAAAGCGACAGCCTCGGGAAGAAGTGCGGGTGAGTTAAGGAAGGGGCGTTAACAATGTCAAACGCGGAGGGCCAAAGGGAGCGTAAATCGTCAAAATTTCACACCCGGCTCCATTCCTCGTCTTTGCCGGGTCCGGCCTCATGCCAAAACGCCCTTTACGACCTCGCCTGCCACATCCGTCAATCGATAATCCCGACCATTGTGGTGATGGGTCAACCGCTCATGGTCGAACCCTAGGAGGTGGAGAATGGTGGCGTGAAAGTCATGAACATGGACACGGTCGGTGGCCACCCGGATACCCAGGTCATCCGAGGCTCCATAAACCGACCCGGCCTTTACTCCAGCCCCGGCCATCCACGACGAAAACACCCAATGGTGGTGCTCGCGCCCCCGGTGATCGGCCGTGGCATTGAAGGGAGTCCGGCCAAACTCAGTGGTCCAAACCACTAAAGTGTCTTCGAGCATGCCGCGCTGACGCAGGTCGTTGAGCAACCCGGCTATGGGTCGATCGACATTGGCCGCCAAGGGGCTATGCAGAGTCATGTCGCCATGAGCATCCCAATTGTCGGAGGAGCCAGAATCAATTAATTCGATGAACCGCACCCCCCGTTCAGCCAGTCTCCGAGCGACTAAACACTGCCAACCGAAACCCCGGGTACTCCCCCGTTCAAGGCCATACAACGCATGGGTCGCATCGCTTTCGCGGGACAAGTCGAAGAGTTCAGGCAACTCCATTTGCATGCCGAAGGCCGTCTCGAAGGACTTCATCCGGGCCGCCAGAAGGGGATCGGCGGAGCGAGCCGCTCGATGCCGGAGGTTCATGCGGTTCATGGCCGCCATCTCCAGCGCTTGAAGTTCTTCGGACGGGGACCGCCTGCGCAAATTGGCCACCGGCTCCTGACCCGGCACCACCCAGGTTCCCTGATGAGCCCCGGGCAAGAAATCACTCGCCCAGACTTGTCCTCCGGCATACGGGCTCTTGGGCGCGATGACCACGAAGGACGGCAAGTTGCTGTTTTCGGTGCCCAGGCCGTAGCTGACCCAAGATCCGATGCTGGGGCGGGCAAAAGTAAACGATCCGGTGTGGATGCCCAGGGTGGCCTCGTAGTGGTTAGTGTGGTCGGAGGTCATCGACCGGATGACGCACAAGTCGTCCACACAGCCGGCCATGTGGGGAAAAAGACCGCTCACCTCAGTGCCGCAGCGACCATGTCGGGCGAAATCCCACTGAGGCCGCTTGGCGTACATGGTGAAGTTGCCTTTGCGTCCCTGGAACTCATCCACGGTGACCGTCTTGCCGGCATCGGCGAACAGTCGGGGCTTGGGATCCCACGAATCGACATGGGAAACCCCGCCGCTCATATAGAGGAAGATCACCCGCTTGGCCTTGGGGGTGAAATGCGGCGCGCGAGGAATGAGCGGATCGGAGCCGGCGCTTCCAAGACCCGCCTCTCGAGCCAGAAGGTCCCCGACAATGCCCGGGAACATCAGGGAGCCACCGACCATGGAGCGCAAAAAGCCGCGACGGCGGGGGTCAAAGGCTGCGTGAGGGTTCATTGGCAAATCAGGGGGACAGGGCCTCGGGCTAATCCACGGTCAGGAATTCATTGCTTCCGAGAAGGACCCGAATCCACGCGGACAAGGGTTGGGACGGGGCATCCGGCGAGGCCGGTGATTTGAGAGCGTTCCGGTATTGGGCGAAAAATGCGGTGATGTCGGCCACTTCGGCCGCTTCCGGAGAACGGCGGAGAATACGCTGAAACACCCAGGCCGCCTGAGCCGACTCCATTGTTTCGTGAGCCCGGGCCAAACGGGCGAGGTTTTCGGCCTCCCGATGCACCATCGGGTCATTCAGGAAGAACAATGCCTGCGAAGGCACCGTGGTGGTGCGGCGGATCGCGGTACTGGCGTTGGGATCGGCCCCATCGAAGAGCGCCAAAAACGGATGCCGCTGGATGCGCTGCGTCATGAGGTAAACGCTGCGGCGGTGGTGATCGTACGAGGCCGCATACGGGCCGTGCTGGGTATACCCCCATCGGGTGGGCGACGGAAATGGATGCCCTTCACCGACCGACAAATCCAAATTACCACAGGCTTCTAGAATGGCGTCCCGGGTCTCTTCTGCACCGAGGCGGCGACGGGGAAATGGCGAAAACCCGTCCCCGGCGTCACGGCCTGAGGATTTTGCACCAACCGCAGCGGACACACTGGAATCCTCCACCGGGCAGGACGAGGCGTCGGCCACGGACCGCATCGGAGAACCTTCTGCCATCAACGACTCCGGTTCACTGCGCTGCCGATAGACGGCACTCGCCAGGATGAGCCGATGCAAGGCCTTGATCGAACCGCCCGAACGACGGAATTCCGAAGCCAGATAATCCAATAACTCCGGATGGCTCGGAGCCTGTCCCCGGAGGCCGAAATCGTTGGCCGAGGTCACCAGGCCGCGACCCAAGTGTTGCTGCCAAATCCGATTGACCATCACTCGCGCCGGCAGCGGATTGGCCGGGTCGGTCAACCAACGAGCCAGTTCCAGTCGTCCGCTCGTGGCCACAGCCGGAGCCATGGTTTTCAAGCCCAGTGCCGACAAGGCTCCACGCCGCACCCGCTGGCCCGGTTGGTCGGGTTCGCCCCGCACCTGGACCACGGCATCTCGAGGAGTGCCTTCGGACACGCCATAGGCCAACGGAAAAGGACCTTCCACCAAGAGCGTTTCTAATTCACGGGCTGCCGCCTGAGCTCCTGCCTGAAGGGTTTTTAAACGGGCCTCAATCTCGGCCAACCGCTGGCCACGGCGTTCCATCGCTCCGGGATTTTCGGCGACCGTCACCGCAGCAGCACCGGTCGTTAGCGGGGCTTCTTGCACGACGAAATTATCGGCATCCAGCGCCGGTTTCGGCCCCGGTCGATGCCCGTAACTGTCGATGAAGACATCGTCGATGGCGCCATCCCAACCCGGATGAAGCGCGCCTGAAAAGACCACCGGTGCGCTGGCTTCCACGGCTCCGCTCCCTCGCAACGTCGCCTCGTAGCGGCGGCCCTTCAGGTCCATGTTGAGAACAACCTGATACCATTGGCCGCGACGCAGCGGTGCGACCAGTTCCTTGCGGTCTCCATCGATACGAAAGAGTTCCGAGCCGGACCAGAAGAGCTCCACCGCCGCCGAGGTGCCCGCGCCGTGACCGAGGTAAAATCGCCAGGTGCCCTCGGGTTCTCCGCCGCCACCGGCCGGAACCTCACCACACCGGAAATCAAAGGCCGCGTGGAGTCGCGATGTTTGCTCGCGTTTCCAGGCCGGGGAAAGGCTCTGACCAAAGCCGTCGTAAGCCGGACCGCCGGGCATAAAAATACCCAGACCTCCCCGAGGCAGCCATTCAGCGAAAGGACTCTGGGACTCGGTTCGGATGCGGACGCGGCTATTGGGCCCGGGACGCCACGGTTTGGCGGGTGGGGATCCAGCCTTTTGCCCTTCGAATCCACCATCAATGCCGCGCAACGAGGCCAACTCTCGCTCCAGCGCATCGCGTTCTAAAAGCGATTGTTCCAACGGCGACGCAGGGGGGGCCGAAACCCCCTCGGTGGATACCGAGGCAAACCGCTCAGGTTGAATCGCCAAATTATCCAAAGAAAGCCCAGGACGCGCAGCAGCGGCGACCGCCGGTCCCGTCCCAGTGCCCGCTTCGGCGGCATCGGAATCTAGGCCCATGAAGTCGATGACCCCATCCCAGTCGCGGGCCAACCGTTGCGGACCCACGGACCGGATGGATCCCGGCGTCCCTAAGCGAACCGAAACCGTGCGGGCCTTCCGATCGAGGTCGAGTTGCAAATTTACCCACGACCCTGGGGCGATCGGTCCCAGAGGCACCTGAACCCCTGAATCGGTACGAAGGGACAGGCTCTGAGCGGAGATGAGCACTTCCAGAGCGGGTTTGCCGCCGTCACGTCCCACCCAAAAGCGGTGTGAACCCGAGCCCACCGTCGGATCGGGCACGGTTTTAAAATCGAAATTGATCGAGAGGCGGTGGGCATCGCGAACCGATCGCCCCAAGCGGTGCAGGGCCTGGCCCAGGTGCCAGGGTTGGGCACCCGCAGGAATGGACGCCCCGACCCGGCCGCCCGGGTAACGGTGTTTGAAGGGGCTTTGCGCCTCGGTGGTGACAGCAATGGGCCCGTCATACACCCAAGGCGGCACGAGCACTCCCTTGCTGCCGCCCGACGCCGGAGCTTGCAGTTCAAAGTCCCCATCCAAGTCATCGATGGACCGCAGCAACGCCGAGGGCACCGGCAACCCCGCTCGCTGGATAGTTCGTGTCAGGGAAGCCACCCGGTTTTCGTAGTCTTGCCAACGTGGCAAGGACTCCTCAGGCGGGATCAGCGGCACCATGGCCCGCGAACGCTGCTTCTGTTCCGACCCGGGAAAAGCGAAGCGCGTGCTCTCAAACACCCCGTACAGGGCGTAGTAATCAGTCGCAGGCACCGGGTCGTACTTGTGGTTGTGGCACCGGGCACAACCCAGCGTCAGTCCCAGAAAGGTCTGACCCATGGTGTCGATCGTGTCTTGGAGAGTCAGGTGGTGGTAATTCTCCGAGTCGAAGCCGAACCGCCGAGAAATGGCCAGAAAACCGGTGGCCGCCACGCGTTCGGCATACCGGTCCCGGGATCCTTGTCGGGCCAATAAGTCACCGGCGATCTGCTCCTCAACAAACTCAAAGTAGGGTTTGTCGGCATTGAAGGCATCGATGACGTAGTTCCGATAGCGCCAGGCCACCGGCACCGGATAGTCAGCGGTCTCGCCCGCGGTGTCGGCGTACCGGACGACATCCAGCCAATGCCGTCCCCATCGCTCTCCGTAGCGGGGCGAGGCCAGGAGTCGATCGATCACCGCTTCCGTCGCCTGCGGTGAATCGTCCCGCTCGAAGGCTTCGATTTCCTCCTGGGAAGGAGCCAGGCCTGTGAGATCCAAGGTCACTCGACGAAGCCACGTTCGGCGGTCGGCCTCCGGCGCGGGTTTGCGCCCCTGACGCTCGAGTCCGGCCAAGATGAACCGGTCCAGTGGGGATCGGCACCACGCCACATCCGCGACCGAGGGGGGCGCTGGATTGCGTACTGGCTGGAACGCCCAGTGCGACGCCGGATCGACAGACGGTTTTGCCGCCGGCTCCGGGGCGGCCGCCCAAAGGCCCACCACCGCCAGCGCCGCGCCGACGACACCCAACATGATATTGACGATGCTCATCCGGGGAATCACGGCCATTGCACCCCGCCCGGCGTCGGACCGGAAGCGCAAACTGCGAACGAGAACAGGTTCATACCGAGTTCCCTCCCCGATTGTCTTCGACTGCGGCCCGTGATTGCCTAGAGCCAATGACACTGCAATTCGGATTCCTGGGGCTGGGATTCATGGCCGCGACCCACATCCAGGCGCTGGCCCATGTGCCCGGCGCCTCGGTGGGTGCCATTTGCAACCCCAGCGGACGCAACCTCGATGGCGACCTCACCCGAGTCGGCGGCAACGTGGGCGACCCCAACGGGGTGCGGTTGGACATGACGCAGGTGCGCGCCTACCGGGATGTCTCCGAATTCCTGGCCGATCCGGCGATTCACATCGTGGACATCACCACGCCGACCAAGACCCATATTGAACTGGCTATCGCCGCGCTCAAGGCCGGCAAGCACGTGCTGGTGGAAAAGCCCATGACCCGCACGGCCGAGGAGGGCCGGCGTTTGGCCGACGCGGCCCGCGAAGCGGCAACCCGTGGGGTCTTCCTCATGCCGGCGATGTGCCTGCGCTTCTGGCCAGAATGGCAGGCGGCCCACGACGCTATCGTGGGCGGGCAGCACGGCCGAGTGCTGAGCGCCCGGTTCCGTCGGGTGGCCCAGGCACCGGGCTGGGGACACGGGCACTTCTTAACTGCAGCCGACTCTGGCGGGGCCTTGCTCGACTTGCATATTCACGATGTGGACTTCATCCGTCACTGCTTCGGTCACCCGTCCAGAGTCTTTTCGCGAGGCCATACCAAAGTCAGCGGCGGCATCGACCATGTCGTCTCTCAGTACGACACCGCCAGCGGTGCGGTGGTGAGTGCCGAGGGCAGTTGGGCCATGACGCCAGGCTTCGGATTTTGCATGGCCTACACCGTGGTGCTCGAGAAGGCCACCCTCGACTATGACTCGTCTCGCGGCACCGAGGCCCTCCGCCGCTATGTGGAAGGCCAGCCCGCGGAGACCGTGAAGCTCGAGGGACCCAACGGCTACGCGGGTCAAATCCGGCACTTCGTGGACTCCATCCGCGCCGGTAAGGCACCGACGGTGGTCACCGCCGACGACGGCGCAGCTGCCGTCGCCGTCTGCGAGGCCGAAGCCGAATCAATCCGCACCGGGTTGCCTGTAACCCTCTAACATGAACTCCCTGCATATTGTCTTCGACTGGGACGGAACCCTGTCGTTCATTCGCGCCGGTTGGGGTGAAGTAATGCTGCAACAATGGCTGGAGCACCTGCCCCCTGCCCCGGACGAATCGGTGGACAGCCGTTCGACCATCGCTCACCAGGAAATTTGGGCGCTCAATGGCCGACCCAGCATCCATCAGATGGAACGCCTCGGAGCCCTGGTTACCGAACGTGGCGGCACCCCGTGGCATACCGAACGTTATCAGGAGGATTTTCAGGGACGGCTCGGTCTATTAATCCGCCAGCGCATGGATTCGATCCGCGATGGAACCCACACGGCCGACCATTACATGGTGCGCGGCGCGCGCGCCCTCCTGGAGCACTTCCGTCAGGCCGGTGCCACGCTGCATATTGTCAGTGGAACGCCACGGCCCGCCGTGTCTGCCGAGGTGGATTGCCTGGGAGTCCGCGACTTTTTCGATCAACGCATCCACGGACCCACCGGCCTGACCGATACCTCCTTCCACAAGCGGAACGCCCTCCGGAGCATTGTCGAAGCCCATGGCTTGGATCCGCTCCGTTCGCTGGTCTCCTTCGGGGATGGTGCGGTGGAGATCTCCGAAACCAAGGCGATCGGAGGTCGGGCCATCGCGGTGGCCGCAGACGAAGAACACTGGCACTCGGGCCGTTGGGATGAATCCAAACTCCTGCGCCTTGCCGAGGCCGGTGCCGACTATGCCATCCCTGACTACCACGAACCCGCGGACGTCTGGGCTTGGCTCGGCCAGACTCACTAACATCAATTAGCGCGAGGGCCGAGTCAGGCTCTTCCAGTCGGGCGGGAGATCCACCAACGTTTCGGTAAGGATTTCCCGGACGGCCACGCGATCGTCGGCGGACCACCGGCGGAAGGCTTCCGAAGCATCGGCCCCGCTCAACACCTCGGCCATGCGACGGTAGATCTTCTGCTTGAGCGGATCGGGCAACCGACGGAAGGCCTCGGAGTGGATGAGGAAGCTGCAGGGGTATTTGAAGAGACGCGTCTGCAAGTCAAATTGGCGGAGAGAACGCCCTGTGTGGTCCCGCGGACCCGCCTTCTCAAAGACCCGGACAAACTCAGGATTGCCGCGGACCGGATACTCGAGGGAAACCTCCTCGGCCATGAACAATTGCTTCACCAGGCCTTCGACCGGCGACTTGAGGTAGTCCACATGTCCATAGGCTGCCAAGTGCTGGACAGCCATGTAGTGAACGCGGGTGATGAAATTGTGCAGGTGCACCTGATGACCGAGCACCATCAAGGCTGCGATGTCGCTGCCGGCCGAGGGGTACTTTGAGGGATCGAAATACTCGTCGAGTCGGGTCTTGTTGCCACCCAGTGCCGGGGTGGTCTTGGCCTGAACAAAATCATCCCCCATCCGGTTGCCCCGGTGCTGGGTTGCGCCATGCGTCCCGGTCACATACCAGCCACCCCATCGATCGGACAAGGGCGTGCGGTGATCCACTGGCTCGATCCCGGTTGATAAGTCCATGATCCCCTGACGGTCCGTCTCCACCGATCGGAACAAGTGCCCCGGAACCCCCATGGTCCGAGACGAGGCATGGCACTCCAGGCAATTGTCGATTCGCTGAATGACCGGCTTCTTGGTCGGCTTCTGCTCCACCGCATAAAAAACGGCACCGAGGCGCGGATCCACCTCGGAGACCTCCACCAATGGCGAACCGGGGATATAGCCCAAGTAGACATCATCACTAAAGAAAATGGCCCGCGGGTTGCCCGGATGGATGTGCTCGCGCTGCAGCGACGTCTTGGAGAAGACCAATGTTTGCGACGACGGGTGCACACCCAAGGCTTTCTGGAACGAGGGTAACCAACCCCACTTGACATCCCACTCCAGGCGCACCGTTCCGGACTCAATTTTTCGGATCAACTCCGCCATGGGACCCGTGCTCGCTTCCTTGGAATACTTCAGCGCGTCGGTCTCCAACTCCACCAAGTGGGTCGACCCCTGGAAATCCCCGAACACCGCCGGAGCTAGCAGCAGCCACAAGCACCCAAGCCGCAAAAACACGCACCAGCAACCGTCTCCAAGACTGGACCGGGTTCGATAGCTACGATTCATGACTGAGGAGAGGGTGCACCCGCGGTCCCGGGTGTGCCCGGTCTCCCTTGGTCGAAACCTGAGCTCATTTTGTTAACGGGGGCATGGATGAGGATTTTCACCATTTTCCCGCATTATTATCGGGCACTCAGTGCCACCGAAAAATCGCCAATAACGAAGCCGCCATGGCCGCGATGAGCACCAAGCCAACCAAAGTCCACAACCGTCGGCGATCAGGTTTCTTGGGTCGCCCCTGACCGAACTCACGGGCGACAAAGTCGTCGTAGTCGAATTCCTCGTCGTTGGGCAGGTCGAGGCCCGAGACGCTGGCTTCTTCGTTCCAGCCGGAATCCCGCGAGGCGCCGCACCCGGCGCAGGCCACGGCCTTGCGCGGAACAAACTCACCACACACCGGACAATCCCCCGGGGGACGAAACGCCTCGTCGCTCATTGGACGGGCAGCATGGGGCTAATCGTCGTCGTCGTCAGCATCCGGGGTGGTGGCCCATTCCGGATAGGGACGATCCGTGCCGGCTAGGGCATTCCACAAGATGCGGTTCAAGACGTCTTCCGGAGCCTTGTCCACCTCGCGGAAATTCAGACGGGCCGAGACCTCGGCATCGCGCCGCAAGATGGGATTTAAGAGGGCCTTGGCGGGCGGATTCATCTGATCGAGCGGCACGGTGTTGGGCACCGCGGTGTACGGGGTGAAATCGGGCGTGTCCTGGAAGCAGTCGGACATCGGCGTGGCGCTGGCATCGAACTGGTTCATGGGCTTCATGCCTAGCACCTGCTCCATGGTCCGGATGAGGCTGGTGGTGTTGTACTGAGTCGAGACGACCGCGCCACGCCGGGTATAGGGGCTGACACAAAACGCCGTGGTCCGGTAGCCGCTGACGTGGTCCCAACCGGCCTGAGGGTCGTCTTCGATGCCCAAAATGAGGGTCTCCTTCCAGAACTGGCTGTGACTGACCGCTTCAACGATGCGACCGAAGGCCAAGTCATTGTCGGCGACGCAGGAGGCCGGCGTGGGTTGGCCTGCGGAGGTGCCACTGGTGTGGTCATTGGGCAGGCAAATGAGAATGAGGTTCGGCAGTGCACCGCTGGCTTCGAAGGCCTTGAGTTCGCGAATGAAGTGATCGGCCCGGTACTGGTCGGGCACCGACATGTCCCAGCCGACATAGTTCGTCGGGGTGTGCGGAATGAGGGTCGGCACCATCGCCCGACTGGAGAAAATCACCTCGTCGGATTCCCCCTTCCAAGTGCGGTAGCAGGGCAAATAAGGAATGGAACCTTTCTTCTTAGGATCGCGCCAGCGGACGGTGGGGGCGGCGAACTCGCCGTAATTGCGCAAGGTCTTGCCGTGCTTGAGGGCATTGTCCCAGATGAAGCCCGCCGGAGAATAGGCTAGGGCATCATCCTCGTCTTCGCCCATGCCATCCGGGTAGCTGCGCGGGAATCCGGCGAAGGATTTCTCCATGTAATCGGTGGCGAAGGCAGTGGTGGACCACTGATGCCCGTCGGCACTCAAGATTCCGGCGCAGTACGTGTTGTCCAATAAGGCAAACTCGCGGGAAATTTTGTGCAAGTTGGGGGTGATCTTTTCGCCGAAGATGCACAAGTCGGCGCGGCCGTTGCCCCGAGGTTCGTCGCCGAAGACTTGATCGTAGGTCCGGTTCTCCTTGATCACGTAAATCACGTGCTTGAAGACGCTGGGCTCGCCAATGCGCTCGGGAATGGGCCGTGGTTTCACCCCGGCCCGCGGCGGCAACCGGGAGGCCACAATTGTCTCACGACGCACGTTGCGGGACACCGTCTCCGAGAGCTTGCCCAGATGACGCCGGGTGGGCAGCGGGACCATGGAGAGGGTTCCGTTGTATTGGTGTGAATTGAATCCGTCGGCCGCGGTGTCGGCCTTCTTCATCTTCGAGGGCAACCCCTTCACATTGGCCACGAGGAGTTGCTTACGGGCGGTGTCGTGTACCAAGGCCCCCGGGAACCAGCCCACCGGAATCAAACCCGCCAACCGGGATTCCCGATCACCGGGATCAAATCGCACGACCGCGACGGCGTTCTGAGATCCATTGGCCACGTAGAGGGTCTTACCATCGGGAGCGAAGGTCAGGGCGTTGGGAGAAGCTCCAAAAAGGTCCGCCGGATTGGTCTTGGCCCAAATGGTTTCCACCACTGTGCGCGTCCGAGTATCGATGACGCTGAGGGTGTCGGAGCCGGCATTGGCGCAGACAACATGGCGGTGATCGGGTGACACGGCCAGCGCCGAGGCATGCAGCCCGGTGATCAACTCCAACGGGTTGGATTCGGCCGAGGCCTTCAGGTCGATGATCGAAACCGATCCTTCACTGGCGATGTGACGCACCGGATCCACGCGAACGGTGGTACCGCGGCCGGCCGGCCCCGTCAGGTCGTCCGGACCTGGGCGACGACCACCCCAGTTGCTGACATAGGCCGCGTCGCCCACGAGCACCACCTCGTACGGAGCCACACCGACACGAAACTCGCGAAGGACCTTGCCCGTGTCGGCGTCCAGTTCCAGGAGTCGGTTCGACAAGTTGGCACAAACATAGAGGCGTCGACCGTCGGCACTCATGGCCAGGCCCGACGGAATTTCTTCCTTCCGACGCGGCGCTCCAGCGGCAGGCAGCGGCAGCGAGTGCGAAGCGATGATGGAACCATCGGGTTCCACACGGAACACCTTCAGGCTGCCATTGACGTTGCTGAGGAAGACCCGCTTTCCATCGGGTGAATAAATCAGACCCGTGTAGCTCACCTGACCTTTGGCGTCCGGCTTGAGAATGTTGGGCGAGGGCACCGCGGGCTGGGGTTCATTGACCTGCTCGGAAGGCAGGGCCACGCGCTGAAGGATTTCGCCGGTCACCGGGCTGAGCACCAACAACTCGCTGGTCTTGCCCGAGACAAGCAATCGGGACCCATCGGGGGACAGCGCCAGAGCCTGGGGGCGCAAACCGGTCAATTCGATCTGCCGCCCCAGCGGGGTCAGGGTCTGATTGACCGGAGTGACCGAGCGGCCGCCCTCCTTGTGACCCACGGTCTCGCGATTGGAGAGCGGCGGCGCAGCCGTAGAATCTAAGGAGACTCCGGCCAGCAGTGCGGCACCAAGGCAGCCCCAAGCGAGCCGGGACAGGGACGATGAAACGGAAAACTCCATGCCCTTTTTTCGGCGGATTGGAGAAATCCGGCAATGCGCGATCGGCCCTGGATGTGAAACGTTTTCGCGCAAGCCTCACAACTCTACAGGCTCACTGGCCCGTTGGGCCTCGGTCTAACGCATCACAACGACGCGCTACATCGGCAGCCGCTCAGGGTGCCGGGGTGATGCGTAAGTCGTCGAAGCGGATCGGGGTTCCAGAGAAGGGCATGCCCCAGACACCTGCTTTGCCCGGCGGAAGCTTCTCGGATTCGTCGTGCTGCAACTGAGCTTCCTTCGGCTCTTCATCGCCCTGCCAGACTTTAGCGACAATGCGCACGCCGGTGCCCGATTTACGAACGCTCAAGCGAAATTGAGTCCACTGACCACTGGTCCACTTCAACGGAACCGAAGCCTTGATGTCGTCACCCTTTACTAACTCGAGGGCGTTCTTGGCCGGCGCCACGCGCACCTTGTAACCACCGACACCATTGAGACCGACGGCGAAGGTGGGGAACTTGCGCCCGCTCTTAGTACCCAGAATGCGTGCGGTCACCTCAACCCCATCGGGTTCATTAGGACCAAAGAGCACCCCGAAGGACTCCAGCGGAGCCCCAGGCAATTCCAGAAATCGATTCCCCTCCTCGTCACGAACCGCGAACTGCCCGTCTAAAACCATGAAAGACTCGGGCACCTCACCGACTTTGGCCGACGAAAAGCCCTCCTCGAACAGGGGTTTGGCCCCCTGTGCCTGGAGCCCCACGATCGCAAGGAGCAAGCCAGTCGTAGCGAATCCGATTTGAAGGAAGCGTTTCATGGTTTCAAATCCTGAGGAGCCATCCCTGAGTGGGCTCCAATTTCCGTGGTTACAGCCTTGGCTCCGATCAGCGGATGTCCAAGACAATGCCCAGTTTGTTGAGGATATCGCCCTCCGCTTGGGACAGTCGGTACAACTCCTTGTTGTAGTCGGAGAGCGCACTGATCTCGCTGGCCTCGGAACTGGTCAGATCGCGCTGAATTTGCAGCACCTGAAAGGCCGTGCTCTTGCCATTGGCGAGCTTCTTCTCTTCGGCATCCAAAGCCTGGGCGGCAAATTCATGCTGCTTGCGGGCCGCATTGACGCGCTCGAAGGCGGTCTTGGCCGAGCGAATGGAAATATCGATATCACGCATGAGGTTTTGCTCGATGCGCTTGTAACTGAGCAACAGACGCTCCTGCTCCAGCTTGTTCTGCTTATGGGTCTCGCGGGCGTTGCGATTGTTGAGCGGGAAGTTCAGGCGCATCCCCGCATAATGGTTGGGCAGCTTCTGATCTTCGATGTCCTGCAAGGACATGCCAAACTTAGATTCGGCACCCAGGACACCGTAACCGCCGAGCAAGTCGAGCTGAGGGAAGAGCTGGTTCTTGGTGAACTTCAGCCGAACCTTCTGCGAGTCGAGTTGCAACCGGGCATCCACGATGTCGGGCGACTGGGTCAAGGCCTTGTGCCAGCTGTCCTTCTTGTCGAAGGCCACCGGTTCGGCGGTCAGCATTAAGGTGGGATTGAGCAACACGTTGTCCCAGCTGCCCAGATCGTCGTTGATCAAATTCCGGAGATTGGTGGAGGCATCGCCCAGGCGCGCCTCGCTTTGGAGTAGGTCCGCCTTGGCGCGATAGACTTCCGCCTCGGATTGTTTCTCATCGAGCGGAGCCAGGGCGCCAACTTCGACCCGCTTCTTCTGCTCGGCCAGACGCCGTTCGGCTGTTTCAACGGCCTTGCGCTGCACCCGCACATTTTCGCGGGCGGCAATCAAGTCGTGATAAGCCAGAGCCACCTGAGCGACCACGGTGATCACCTGACGGCGGGCCCCCTGCTCGGAGCGTCCGATGCCGATCTTGTTCACCTGCACCATCATGCGAGTGGAATCGATCCAGAAATCGCGCAACAACGGCTGCGTCAGGTCGAGGCTGACAAACGGGCTGTAGAAGAATCCGGAATTGATTTCCGGACGAGTGGGCGTGGCAAAAAACAAATTATTGTTCCGAGTCATGCCACTCTGCAGGGAGTAGCGCAAACCCGTCTCACTCGGAACCAACCCCTGAAGGCCCACCGTATAGCCCTCGGACCAAGATTCGCCGCCCGGCGGGATGAAGTCGCCCGGGTTGCCCACGCCCGCGCTGGTCCGGAAATTCTGGCGCGCAGACATGCCGATGGAGGGATCGTAGCCAGCATAAGCCTGACGGTACTGGCTCAATGACTGGCGCGGATTGAAGTACGCAATCCGGATGTCCAAGTTCTTCTGCAGGGCCAGTTTGAGGCAGTCGTCCAGAGAGACCGCCTTCAATTCAGGAGCCGCCTGCGCAGCGGACGAACCCAGCACGAGGGCAGCCAGAAAGCTACCGGCGGAGCGGACGGCGCGGGACCAGATCATCTTCGTTTCCATTGTCGAGGACAGTAGTTAGAGGCGTTGTCGCCCTAGGAATGCGCTTAAAGACGCGTCAGCCAGACATTTCTTCAGCGATTTAAGAAAACAACTTACCCCCGCATTGACCAGCAAGGCCAGTCCAAGGTTTCAGTGATTCCTAAGTCGAAGCGCAGGCTCTTGCCGATGGAGTCGATCCACCCCCAGACTCGGCGGACACATGAAGCGCGTCGTCCTGCTTGGCTGCACCGGTTCGATTGGCACCAGCACCCTCAAGGTGGTGGAGGACCAGCCGGACCGACTCCTCTTGGTCGGACTGGCTGCCGGTGGCAATGCCGATCTGCTGATCGAACAGTGCCTCAAGCACCGCCCACGTGTGGCCTCAATCCATGATGCCAGCAAAGCCGAGGGGGTCCGGACGGCACTCGGCAACACCACCGAAGTGCTTACAGGCCCGGATGCCCTCATCCACCTAGCCACGCTGCCCGAGGCAGACATCGTACTCATCGCCATCGTGGGTACAGCGGGCCTGGAACCGGCCTTGGCCGCCATCCGGGCCGGCAAGGACATCGCGGTCGCCTCCAAAGAAATCCTGGTGATGGCAGGCGAAATCGTCATGCGCGAGGCCAAGGCCCACGGGGTTCAGGTTTTGGCGGTGGACAGCGAGCATTCGGCCATCTTCCAGTGCTTAGACGGCAAGCCCGCCTCGTCGGTGCGAAACTTGTGGCTCACCGCCTCGGGCGGCCCGTTCCGCGATGCAACGAAATGGCCGAAGGAAGCACTGCAGGCCGTCACCGTCGAACAGGCCCTCAAGCATCCGTCGTGGGTCATGGGTCGCAAGATCACCATCGATTCGGCCACGCTCTTCAACAAAGGCTTGGAAATGATCGAGGCTCGTTGGCTCTTCGACATCGAAATGCCCCGCGTCCAAGTGGTCGTACACCCGCAAAGCGTGGTGCATTCCATGGTGGAGTACGTCGACGGTTCCATCATCGCCCAACTGTCCACGCCGGACATGTGCCTGCCCATTCAGTACGCGCTGTTGTACCCCGAGCGTCTCCGCAGCGACCGCGTCCAGACGAACTTCGCTAAGATCGGCCAACTCACCTTCGAAGAACCGGATACGGACCGATTCCCCGCCCTGAGATTGGCCCGACGCGCCGGTGAAATCGGCGGCACACTGCCGGCGGTGCTCAATGCGGCCAACGAAATGGCCGTGGAACGTTTTTGCGCCCGCCAACTCGGCTTCACCGGGATTGCCCAACTGGTCACGCGCGTGATGGACGCACACCGGGTCGTCGAGCAACCGAGTCTGGAACAAATCCTCGAAGCCGACCGATGGGCCCGCGCCGAGGCGGAATCGCTGAAATAAGCCCGGTGGAGACACCCGTCGCCAACGTCGGCCAACGTTAGCCAGTACAGCGCCGGATCGAGCGAAATTAGTTTTCGTCCGCGATGGGCGGTTTTCCCGGAGGCAATGGCTGTCCCCGCAAGAACGCCGCCAATGCGGGAATCTTGTCGGTGTTAATCAAGTCCACGCCTGCGTCGCGACACAGCGTCCACGCTTCAGGACGATCGGGCAGTGCCCAGAAGCGGATCTTCCGACCTTGTGCATGGGCCTGACTCACCAACCCCTTCAAGCGGGCCTTGTCGGACGCCGACATCTCGCCGTCGCCGTCCCAGCGGAAGAGGGTTCGCCAACTTTCGCTCACCAACGGAACCAGAGAGGCGGGGGGCGTCGAGGACCCAGCGACACCGGTCGGCGCGGCATTGGTGAGATCGCTCATGCGGCCGTCGAGTGCGCACCATCGGTCGCGGTCGGCGCGGGCCAGGTCCCAAGCGCGGTCGCCACTGAGCACCACCGTGACCGCGCCCGTCACCACGCCCGAAGCGCGGAAGCGGGTGAGCATGGGCGCATACGGTGCCAACTCCGTCTTGAGGCGCTCGTACACCTGAGGTCCCTGCCCTTTGACATCCACCAGCAACATGAGGCGCGCCTTGGGGTCGGCGAAGATCCCCACCCGATTGCGAACCCGCTCGGCCAGCGGTTCCAGATACAGGGACTTGAGCGTGCGATCGGGCTTCAAGTCCTTGCGCTCATGGGCCACCCACAACTGACCTTCCACCAAATACACGTCGGCCTCGACGCTGCAAAACCCGTGATCGAGCGCCTCCAGGAGCGGGCGCTTCTGCTCGTAGTCATTGTGGGAATGAGCCTGGGTCAGAGGCCGCACCTCCGCCGCAGAAGAATGACCAGCGAACAGCAGGCCGAGAACCCCGCACACAAGGACCGAGAACTTCATCCCAAGACCGTGCCCCAGGCGGCTCGCGGAGCACAATCTACGAACTGGTGACATCGGCTGCGGGCTCCGGCTTCGGCTCACTTGCCCGGACGCTTGGTCGGGGTGACCCATCCCTTGTGCCAATCCAAACTCCACAGGCGCTCGAGCCGGACTAATTCGGCGTGACCATCGACAAAGCCCGAATTAATCGCACCCGGCAACGTGTCCTTCGGGTTGAAGATCTGGTTGCGCCCCCAGACAGCACTCCCATGGCGTGGCAGCGTCAAGCGGACCATGGCTCCAGCGAAGTCGTCGCCGGTGAAAAGGTTTCGCGCCGGTGGATCGGAGGCTTGGGGCCAGGTATCGATCCAGTTGCTATCAGCGATCACCGGCGTGTTGGACGGTGTCGGGCAATCGGTCTCATTGCGGTACTTCTTCACTCGCTGATCAGGAGTGCTGAAATACGGATCATCGTCGCCATAAAACCACCCGTTGAAGGTGTAACTGGCCTCGTAGTCGATGCCCTTGGATCCGGTCCACAACCAGGTCTGGTTCAAGGAACCACTGTTGGGATGCCGACGCTTGGACTTAACGGCCGCCGACGGAGCCGACGGACAAATGCGGGCCGCATTAATGCCGCCATAGTTGGTGGCCAGCACGGTCACCCATAACGCATTGTCCATGCTGGCGGTCGCAGCCCCATTGTAGGGAACCGGTTTGCCATGATCGGACAAGTACATGAATGTCGACAACGTCATCGACTTGGCGTTGTTGATGCACTTAATCGAATTGGCCTTCGCCTTCGCCTTCGCCAAGGCCGGCAAGAGCATTCCAGCCAGAATGGCGATGATGGCGATGACCACCAGCAGTTCGATCAGGGTGAAGCCCCGGCGAATCCGGGACGGGTTGAGTCCGAGTGTCATGGCAAAATCAGGAGTTTAAAATATCCGGCTCCGCAATCCTCGCAGGGTCAAGGGTGGAGTTGCCGATCGATTGCAGCATCTGAGGTTCGGCGGCATGCCGGATGAACTTGGTGAAGCCGAGGGAACGGACGGTGAGACACCGTCCCTACCATTCAGATGCAGATGAATCGGCCCTGCGGCCAATCTTAACGCAGGGTCCCGAACTCCACTCCTACCAACGACTCGGCTGCCAAGGTGCCGAGTTGGCGACGGAGGGCCAGGATGTTGCCCTCCTCGGTGGGGTGATTGCGGTTGCTCAGGAAGATCACCCAGGTGTGGCTGCCGGGATCTTGCCACAGTGAGGTGCCGGTCCATCCGGAATGGCCGAACGATCCGACCGGAAAGAGGGATCCGCGCGGTCCGGCATAAGGCGAATCAATGTCCCAGCCCAGACCCCGTTTCGGGAGATTCGGCGGTGTTTGCACCGAGATCATGCGGGCCACCGTCTCCGGACGGAACACCCGAACCCCTTCCAGGGTCCCGCCAGCATCCATCATGCGACAGAAGCGGGCCACGTCGGCGGCCGTCGTGAATAAGCCCGCGTGTCCGGCCACGCCGCCCATTTTTCGGGCCGTCGGGTCGTGCACCTCGCCACGGAAACACGTGCCATCGGCGCGCCGCTCCGTCGGGGCAATGCGGTCGACTGCCAGACCGCGCAGCAGGGGACGATAAGCCGTGTCTCGCATCTTCAGAGGTCGATACACGTGGGCCTCGCAAAAGGCATCCAAGGTCTGGCCCGAAACCTTCTCCACGAGATGACCCAAGAGAATGAAATTAATGTCGGAATAAACGAACCGGGTGTCGGGCGGATGCGTGGGCTTCTCATCGCAGGCCAGTTCCAGGGCCGTGTCGGAACCGCTCCAAGCGCCGCCACCCAAACCGGGGCGCAATCCCGAAGCGTGCGTCAGAACTTGCCGTATCGTAATGGCCTCCTTGCCGTGGGCGGCGAAGGCCGGGAGGTAATGGGCCAGGGGCTTCTCTGGGTCGATGGTCCCGCGCTCAATCAGCCAGGCCACCGCTGGCGTCGTGGCCAGCACCTTGGTCAGCGAGGCAGCATCATAAATCGTGTCCAGGCTGGCCGGCTCCAGCGATGGATCCACCGAGCGGTGCCCATAGGCCTTCGAATACACCACCCCGTTGCGCTCCAACCAGAAGACTCCGCCCGGGCACCGGTTGGAGGCGATGGATTGCACGATGGCCCCATCGATGGCAGAGAGCTTTTCACTGCGGAAAACCGAAGACAGAGCAACCGGCTTTGGCGACTGCAGTGCTCGGCACCCCAAGGCGAGGAGCACTAGCGCCAGAGTTACCCAGCGAGCGAAACCGCCGTAACGGACGGAAACGAAACGGCCTTTGGCGGAGTCGATGGTCATGAGGTCAGTGGGCGACGGCGGGTTGCGGGGTCGGGGCTTCCGGCAGGAGTTCGGAGGAATGCATGGGCCGCGTTGGAAACCAGCGATCCAGCAGCACGTAGACGACCGGAATCACATACAAAGTGAGGAAGGTGCTGGTGAGCATGCCTCCCACGACCGCGACGCCCATCGGACGACGACTCTCGGCACCCGCGCCAAAACCAATGGCAATGGGCATGATGCCCGCCACCGTGGAAAAGGCCGTCATGAGAATGGGCCGGAGCCGAACCCTGCCGGCTTCCATCATGGCGGTCACTGGGTCAATGCCCTGTTGGGCGCGCTGATTGGCGTATTCGACCAGCAAGATGGAGTTCTTGGTCACTAGCCCGATAAGGAGCACTAGGCCGATTTGGCTGAACAAATTGATGTTCATCGACGGGATGACCGGGATGACACCGATCTGGCCCAGGAAGGCCAGCACCCACAACAACCCGAAGGCACCCACCGCGGCCAACGGCAATGCCAGCATGACTGTGAAGGGATGAATGAGGCTCTCGAACTGCGCAGCCAAGGTCATGTAGACGATGATCGCGGCCAGACCGAGCACGAACCAAATCTCGCCAGTGCTGTCCGCTAGGTTCTTCGCTTCCCCTTCCCACGCATGCAGGGTGCCCGCCGGCAGATCTTTCAAGAGCGGCTGAACTTGCTCCACCACCACACCAATAGGAGTGCCGCCCGGAGAGGCCGTGATGCTGGCACTGCGGAGTCGACCGTAGTGGCTGATGGAATTGGGCGCCGCGCCGGACGTTCGAGTTACTAGGGCGTTGAGCTGAATGAGCTCCCCGCGCTGATTGCGGACATACACCGTGTCCAACTCCTGCGGTGTGAGTCGGGAGGCCCGCTCCAGCTGGGCGATGACGTCGTACTCCTTGCCATCCACCTTCATACGACTCAAATCCAGGCCACCGAAGAGGATTTGTAGCGTCCGAGAAATGTCTTCGATGCTCACACCCAGCGCAGCCGCTCGACTGCGATCCACCGAGAGGCGTAGCTCGGGCTTGTCCACCTCATAGCTAACCCGGATGTTCTTGAGCAGAGGTTGGCCCGCAGCGTTGGTCAGTCCACTAATACGAGCCGAGAGCGCCTGCGCCGTCTGATTGAGCGTGTCGAGGTCCTGGTTCTGGATCACCAGTTCGAACGGCGAGTTGTTAAAGCCCACCTCGATGGCCTTGGGCAGGTTGGCAATAGCGAAGCCCCCTTCGACCTCGGCAAAGAACCGCTGTGCTATGCCTCCCGGTCCGTTGACGATTTCCTGGGTCGAGCGTTTCCGTAGTGAGCGATCTTGAAAGCTCACGAAAACTATCCCGAACGACGCCTGACCGGGACCACTGAAGCCCGGGGCCACGATGGCGCCGTAGCTTTCCACCTCCGGGACGCTGGCTACGATGGCCTCGGCCTTGCGGAGCTGACGGTCGGTGAACTCGCTCGTGGAACCGTTCGGCGTGAGGACGACCGCAAACATTCGGCTCTTGTCCTCCTGCGGCAGAAAATCTTTATCCAATCCACGGTAGGCAAAGATCATCAAGGCCACGGTTCCCAAGGTCACCAGCACCGACAGGAAGCGGTGACGCAGGGCCCAGCGCAGAGAACTCAGGTAGCCGCGAGTCACTGCATCGAGGATCGCCTCAAACACACCAAACAGCCCGGTGGCCTTCTTGGCCTGGATGGGCTTGAGCACCCGAGCAGCGATGGCCGGCGACAAGGTGAGCGCAACAAACGCCGAGATGATCACCGAAACCGAGACAGCCACGGCGAACTCCACGAAGAGACGGCCCGTGGTGCTTTTCTGGAAGGCCAGCGGTGTGAAGACCGCCACCAGCGACAGGGTGATAGCGATGACCGCGAAGCTGATTTCGTCCATGGCCTTGAAGGCTGCCGCCATGGGTTTCATTCCCTCTTCGATGTGCCGGTAAATGGCCTCC
>CAINWP010000133.1 GCA_903854475.1 uncultured Verrucomicrobiota bacterium | reverse complement strand
CGTGGTCGGGTTCCCTCATGGCAGCGTTTCCCCGGAATCCAAATGGCGCGAGACCGACCTGGCCTGCACCGATGGGGCCTCAGAAATCGACATGGTGATCAACGTGGGCAAGGCCCTCAGCGGCGATTGGGAGTATGTGGAGGCCGAGATTCGCGGCGTCTGCGACCTCGCCCACCGTCACGGAGCCCGCGTGAAGGTCATCCTAGAGAACGATTATCTCGGTGGAGGCGGTGCCGGACTTAGTGGTGATGAACTCAAGCGGACCCTTTGCCAACTGTGCGAGCGGGCTGGGGCCGATTGGGTCAAGACCTCCACGGGGTTCGGCTTCGTGAAGCAACCGGGCGGTGGCTACAACTATGAGGGAGCCACCGAGCACGACCTGGCTCTCATGCGTGCGGCCGTTTCCGAGAATGTCCAGGTCAAGGCCGCCGGCGGCGTCCGCGATCTCGACGGATTGCTGCGGGTCCGCGCCTTGGGGGCCTCGCGTTGCGGAGCCACGGCCACGGCCGCGATGCTCGACGAATACCAGCGCCGTGTGGCGGCCGGGACTCTGGTGCCGCCCGCCGCATCTAGTCTGGGTGGCGGCGGGTATTGACCCCGCTTGGCCCGTGGGTGGACTCCCAGGTAGGGAATTGCTTTTGGTGCCGGCCGGTCAAAGGCTTTCACAAATCTTTGACTGATCCCCAATCCGTGAAACCGATGGCTGGCAGGAACGGCAAGGATGGCTTCACCCTGATCGAACTGCTGGTCGTGGTGGCCATCATTGCGGTACTGGCATCCCTCGTTTTACCGGCCCTGGCGGCGGCCCGCGCCAAGTCGGTGCGCGTGGCTTGTTTGTCTCAGTTGCACCAATTGGGCCTCGGTTTTGCTTTGTACTTGGGAGACCAGCAGGACCATTTGCCCGATCGCCGTGACTTGAAGTTGTCGCTGGGCTACCGGCCTTGGACCGATTGGCCCCCGTCGGACCCGCGCGCGGGTTGGACCTTCGAGGCCCTCGCCCAATCGGGAGGCGGGGCAGGGATGTGCCCCGCCTTAGGCAATCGTCCGCTCGGTCAGGCGACTCAGGTGCTTCAGACGGTTTCGAGCAATGGCATCCGACAACGCACCGGATTCTGGCTTTGGCGTTTTGATCGGGCGGATGCCGTCGTGCCTTTGGACAATTTCTGGAACAAGACCCCGGATTCGGCGCTGGAGGATTTCAGGGCCTCGCTGCTCAACTCCACCACGCCACCACCCGATGGACTCTCCGCAGTGGAGTTGGCCGTGGATCCGTATTTTCCTCGGACGATTCCCGCGGTGTCTACGGCCTTGTCGGGGCAGTCCGCGCACCGGGGCGGTCGCAACCGGCTGATGCTCGACGGCAGTGCGGCGTGGTTCCGGGACAATCGACTGAACTAATTTCGTATGAAGCAACAACGACGAGAATGGATGACCGGGATGTGTGCGATGGTGATGGCCTTCCGCGTGGCGGGCGCCTCGCCGGGTACCGTGGATTGGCCCGTGTATTTGGGGGATACGGCCAGCAGCCATTATTCGCGCAGCGAGCAAATCCAAGCCAAGAATGTCGCGCGGTTGCAAGTAGCTTGGACGTATCGTAGCGGTGGTTCAGACGCGCAGAACCGTTCGCAAATCCAATGCAATCCGTTGGTGATTGACGGTGTGGTTTACGGCACGACTCCCGACCTCAAACTCTTCGCGCTCGATGCCACCACCGGTGTCCAGAAATGGCGGTTCGATCCGGCTGCGTGCAAGGGCATCACCAAGAGCGGGGTCAATCGGGGGCTGGTTTATTGGGCCGAAGGCTCCGACCGACGCATCCTCTACGCCAATGATCATTTTCTTCACGCCATTGATGCGGTGACGGGACGGCGCATTCCCAGTTTTGGGCAGGAGGGTTCCATCGACTTGAAGCAAGAACTCGGACGCGATGCTTCGGGCCTGTCCCTTCAGGCGACGACTCCTGGGGTCGTCTTCAAAGACCTCCTCATCATGGGCATGCGTCTGGGCGAAGGTCCGGCCCCGGCGGCTCCGGGTCCGGTACGAGCCTTCAACATCCGCACCGGCAAGTTGGCGTGGCGTTTCAACACCATCCCCCAGCCCGGCGAGGCGGGGCACGAGACCTGGCCGCCCGAGGCCTACCGCTACGTCG
>CAINWP010000132.1 GCA_903854475.1 uncultured Verrucomicrobiota bacterium | reverse complement strand
TACCTCGGAGGTGCTTGGGTGAGGAGGGTTTGTAGCAGGAATCCGGGATGCAGCCCGATGAGCCTCCGAGTCCGATCCTGCTCCGAGGTAGGGACCGATCTCCGAGCGGTCCGGTCTGCGGTGGTCCGATCTCTGCGGTGGTCCGTCCCTACCGACGCGGCGCTTTCGGAGAAATCGCCCTATCTCGGAGGTGCTTGGGTGAGGTGGAGTTTGCAGCAGGAATCCGGGAGGTAGCCCGAGGAGGCGCCTAGGCATTGCTGCCGATGACGTGGCGCACGTTCAGCGGGGGGGCCATTCAGGTCCATGAATGCGGCAAGCGAGCCGATACGAGCACGTCAGACCGACTTTTGGGGCGTTCTTGGCGCTTGGATCAGGCGCTGAAGTTCTGACTGTTGCTCAGGCGAGAGCTTGATTGGAATCTTTGGACGTGCCATCTCCAAAAGATGGTGTAGTGGTCTTATTTTAGTAAATACTTAATTGATACACTGTACTCGACGACCCAAGTTTCAGTAGGGCAGAGGGAAACGGACCGTCAGCGCCTTCACTCGATCAAGCACCTTCGCCGCGGTGGCTGGATTGGTGATATCTAGAAGCACCTCGCTGATCATGTCGGCCACGGCCAGCATCTCCGGTTCGCACATTCCACGGGTGGTGACTGCTGGGGTTCCCAACCGCACACCACTGCCCTCAAAGGGGGATCGGGTTTCGAAGGGGATGGTATTCTTATTGGTCGTGATCCCGGCGACATCGAGAGCCAACTGGCACTGCTTGCCGGTCAGGCCACGGGCGCCGACATCGACGAGCATGAGGTGGTTCTCGGTGCCACCGCTGACGATTCGAAAGCCATTGCGCTTCATGCCTTCGCACAGCGCGGCCACATTGCGGACAATTTGCTGTTGGTAGCTCTGGAAACTGGGTTGCAGCGCCTCATGGAAGCACACGGCCTTGGCTGCGATGACATGCATCAGCGGGCCGCCCTGGATGCCGGGGAATACCTGAGAGTCGATGGCCTTGGCGTACTGCGCCTTGCAGAGAATAAGTCCGCCGCGCGGGCCCCGCAGGGTCTTGTGGGTCGTCGTGGTGACGAAGTCGGCATGCGGCACCGGGCTCGGGTGAACTCCAGCAGCCACCAGGCCGGCAATGTGGGCGATGTCGGCTAACAGCATCGCGCCGACTTCTCGGGCGATTTCTCCCATGCGTTGGAAATCAATGCGGCGCGAGTAGGCCGAAGCACCGACGGTGATCATCTTGGGCCGATGCTCGCGGGCCATGCTGGCGAGCTGGTCGTAGTCGATGAGTTCGCTGTCCTTGCTGACGCCGTAGTGGACGATCTCGAAGAATTTGCCGGAGAAATTGGCCTTGTTGCCATGAGTCAGGTGGCCGCCGTGGCTCAGGTCCATGGTCAGGAGCTTGTCGCCGGGCTTCAGCATGCTGAAATACACGGCCATGTTGGCTCCTGAGCCGGAGTGAGGCTGCACGTTGGCGTGCTCGGCCCCGAAGAGTTGCTTGGCGCGGCTGATGGCCAAGAGTTCTGCCTCGTCCACGTACTCGCAGCCCCCGTACCAACGTTTGCCCGGGTAGCCCTCGGCATACTTGTTGGTCAGAACGCTTCCCTGAACCTCCATCACGGCCGGGCTGGTGAAGTTTTCGCTGGCGATGAGCTCGATATTCTCGAGCTGGCGCGAACGTTCATGGCGTATTATGTCGGCGATCTGCGGATCAACGGAGGCGAGTGATGTGGACATGTCTGGTTCGATCTTGTTCACGCGGCGCTCGTGGCGGCCGCCTTCAAAAGGAGTTTGGATGAAATTTTCGACGAGTTGAATGGCCTGCTCCGGAGAGACGAAACGCGCTCCAAGGCAGAGAATATTCGCATCGTTGTGCTGACGGGCAAGGGCCGCGCCCTCGATGTTGTGCACCAGTGCGGCGCGGATTCCGGGAACCTTGTTGGCGGCAATACTGATGCCCACACCCGTCGAGCAAATCAGGATGCCAAAGTCGGCTTCTCCGGACGCCACCTTGCGGGCCACCGCCTGAGCGTAGTCAGGATAGTCGGCAGATTCCGGTCCGTAGGCCCCCTCGTCGAGCACATGAAGGCCCATCCGGAAAAGAACCGGGGCCAGGCTCTGCTTGAGGGTGAATCCGGCGTGATCTGAGCCGAGAGACACGGTCAGGGTGGGGCGGACGGTTCCGCCTTCACGGATGAATCGGACGGCTGCATCGACGGCATGGTGGATCTGGTCTCGGCAATCGAGGTAGCCCTCCAGGGGGCCGCCGATGGGGTCGTGGATGTCGAGGTCTAGGTCGCTGACTTTTTCCTCGAACTCGCGGAGGACGAAGAGTTTTTCAGCGGCCTCCGGGTACAGTGAGACGATGCTTTCGACATGTCCCCGGGTGAGACCAAAAATGTAATCGGCTTCGCGGACCAGTCGTCCGGTCAGCATTTGGGCCCGGTGCTGCGAGATGTCTATCCCCATCTGGCGGAGCGCGCTCACCGAATGCGGGCTCACCACCTGACCATTCAGGGCATTGATCCCCGCTGAAACCACCTGCCATTCCGACGAATTTCCCGTGGCCTTACGGGCCAAAGCGGCAGCCATTGGGCTGCGGCAGGTGTTGCCGGTGCAGACGAACAGCAAGGTCTTCATGCGCTAAGGAAATCAAACATCCGATGGTGTTGCTTCAAGGAGTTCGGTCAATGCTGATGTCGATGGAGGGTCTCTTCCGTACTGGATCGATCACCTGCGTTGCTTCGATGAGAGGGGAGGACTTAGTGCTGGCTCCAACCCCAACGACGGCTCAGGGGCCAGAAGACCCAGCCGGATTTTCCGACGATGCGCTCTTGAGGGAAGTCGGGCACCTCCCACATCCGGGAGTCGGAGCTATTCATCGTGTTGTCGCCGAGGCACATCACATGGCCGAGCCGGACTGTCACCTCGGCCTTGGCATTGGGGAAATTGGGCGTGCTCTGAGTCATCGCCTCGAGACTGGATTTTTGCTGGGCCCAGCGTCCATTTTGCGAGCCATCGGTGGTGACGGCCGTGGCGTTGGTGAAACTGCGCCAAATCTTCAATTTCTCCTCACTAATAGTAGTGAGTTGCTGCGGTGCCGAGGCGTCGCGGCTGTGCAAAAGTTCGTACTCTGCCTCATCTGTCGAAAACACAATGCCTTCGGCGAAGCCAATCCCATTCACGTGACCGGAGTAACTGCTGGAGACCGGATGCTTGGCCGGGTCGAAGCTGTAAACGTCGGCGAAGCCGGGGGTCTTGGCATCCAGGCGCTGGCCGTTGATCACCACGTGCCGGTCGTCTCCGATGCGGACCGTCTCGCCACCGAGCGCTACCAGGCGTTTGATGTAGTGGGTATTGGGAGTCATGCCCTTATGTTGCATCGACTTGAACACCACGGTGTCTCCACGACTCGGGTTCCGGAAATTGTAGGTGAGTCGGTCGACCATGAGGCGGTCGCCGGATTTGACCCGGCAGCGGATGATTGGGTCCCCTTGTTTGAAGAAACGCTGGGGCCATTTGCCTTGGTCATTGGCTAGGCCCATGTGGCGCATGAAGTCGTGGGGCCCCTCGCTCATGGAGGTCTTGACGTTGTAGGTGACCCGACCGACCTCGACATCGAAGGACTTGCGCAGGAGGCCGGTGATTCCGCCGGAACCCGACGACGGGCTGACGCCTCCCAGTTCGCCTTCTTGCTCGGCGATCACTTCGTAGTAGTGATAACCAAAGAGTGCCCATTCCACAGCCTGGACCGCCAGGTTTGGAACCGTCTTGCCATTGTAGCGAAGATCTTCACAGGTGATGCCGCTGAAGGTCGGTTGAGCCGATCCCGTGGGGATGGCCATGGGCTGGAAAAAGAATTGGCGGAAGGCAAACAGCACAATCCCCATGGTGAGAAGGCCTTCGACATTCTCGCGCATGGAGGCGTGCGGGTAGGCCAACAGAGAGGTTTGTGCGGTGGCCTCCAAACGGGTCATCGCCGCGGCGATCTCCTCACGGGTCCCTTTGTTCCGCATGCTTTCCAGATGGCGGATGGACGCTTCCAAGTCGGAGACGCGCGCCGGAGTCAAAAGATCTCGCTGATGATCCAGGATCTTCTGGGCCTGTTCGGCCAGGTGGCCTGCTTCCCGATAGCTTTTCCAGAATACGTGGCGGAATAGTGACATGCGGCACCGGGAAGGTCCGGTAATTCGGCGCGGGGATCTAGTCAAAATCCAAGCCACCCTTCCTGCAGGGTTTTTGGGACCCGGCCAGCAGCATAGTTTGCTTCCTAGGCGGCGCCGAATCCGACAGGCTGACCCGCAGTGAAGCTCTTGTTTTTAGGGGATATCGTCGGCGAACCCGGTCGGCGCGCAGTCCGAATGCTCCTAGAAGACTTGGTGCACCGGGAGGGGATCGATTTTGTCGTCGCCAATGGCGAGAACAGCGCCGGGGGCAACGGCATTACCGCGGGCATCGCCGGGGAATTGTTCAGCTACGGCGTGGATATTATCACGACCGGCGATCATGTCTGGGACCAGAAGGAGACGGCGTCGTTCCTCACCACCGAGTCTCGGGTGTTGCGGCCGGCCAATTATCCGCCAGGTGTGCCGGGGAATGGATCAATTGTCTGGAACAAACCCGGTTTGCCGCCGGTGGCCGTGTTGAACCTTCAAGCGCGGACCTTCATGCCGCCCATGGAAAATCCGTTCTTGCTCGCCCAGTCCGAGGTGGCTCGGTTGCGGACTGCCACTAAAGTCATTCTGGTCGATTTCCATGGAGAGGCGACCTCGGAGAAGATCGCCATGGGCCGCATGCTCGATGGCTCGGTTTCGGCGGTGATCGGAACCCATACCCACGTGCAGACCGCCGACGAGCAGGTTTTTCCGGGAGGCACGGCCTATCTGACGGACGCCGGGTTTACCGGTCCGCATGATTCAGTTCTAGGGCGTCAGGTGGAGCCGGTCTTGAAGCGCTTCTTGACGGGTTTGCCGCAACGTTTCGACGTGGCCAATGGACAAGTGCGTCTCCAAGGAGCTCTGGTGGACATCGACCCGGCGACTGGACGTGCTCAATCGATCGTCCGCATCTCGGAGTTGCTGGACTGATCTCGAGCTCCTCACCGAATCACTGCCCGTTATGTCCCGCGTTTCAAAAACCCAGTGGAGCTTCGCTGGCGACCTGTTCCAAGAAACGGTCCAGAAGACGCCCGAGTCGGTGTCGGAGCTGACCCAGAAGCTCAAGAAACAGTTGGAGAGCGGATTCGCGGATCGCAAGGTGGCGGGCGAGGTCTCCAACTTGCGGTTGCAAAGCTCCGGGCACGCGTACTTTGTTCTCAAGGATGCCGGAGCTCAGTTGGCTTGCGTGATGTTCCGGGGGCAGGGCGGGGCGGGGCGAGCGGCCCTCCGTGACGGGGCTCAGGTTATTTTGGGTGGCGACATCACGGTTTATGAGCCCCGCGGCAATTACCAACTGCGGGTCAACACGGTGGAGGTTCAGGGCGTGGGGGCGCTGCAGGCCGCCTTCGAGCGATTGAAGGAAAAGCTGGCGGCGGAGGGACTCTTTGAGACGTCACGAAAGCGTCCCCTTGTTCGATATCCCGCCCGCATCGGGTTGGTCACCTCGGCAACCGGTGCAGCCATCCAAGACGTGCTGCATGTGTTCTCGCGACGGTTTTGCCCCGAGGTGATCTTGGATCCGGTGCGCGTGCAGGGGGTTGGAGCTGCGCAAGAAATCGCCGCGGCCATTGGACGTTTGAACCGCTTTTCCCAGTTGGGGCATCCGCTGGATGTCATCCTTGTGACCCGGGGAGGTGGGTCACTGGAAGACCTCTGGTGCTTCAATGAAGAGGTGGTGGCCCGCGCCATCGCCGCCTCAGAAGTTCCGGTGGTTTCCGCGGTGGGCCATGAGATCGATTTCACCATCGCCGATTTTGTCGCCGATTTCCGCGCCGCCACGCCCAGCGCCGCCGCTGAAATTCTGACCCAGGATTGGGTGGACAGCCGCGAATTTGTTGAGTCAGCCGGTCATCGATTGACGGTGCTGGCTCAACGCCGCTTAAACCGATCCCGGGATATTCTTGAGGGTTCACTTCGACGATGGATCCGGGTGCACCCGAGGCGTCGGCTTGAGACCCGATCTCAGCAGTTGGATGAAACGATAGAATCCCTGCGCCGCGTTGCGGCCCGGTCGGTACGGACTTGGGGGCGACTCTTAGAGGCTCACCGCCAGCGAATGTTGGCACAGCGCCCTCGGATGCGGGTGAGGGCGGGTCAGCAGGCGTTGCTGCGTCTTCGGTCCGCATTGATGCTTGTACCGGGGCGGAAATTACAGCGTCGACGGCAGCTTCTGGAGAGTCTGCTGGCCCGCCTGCGATTGCTGTCGCCTCAGAATGTTTTAAATCGAGGCTATTCGCTCACGCTCGATGCCGAGACGGGAGCCTTGGTCCGGGAGGCAACGAGTCTGATTCCTGGAAGACGCCTTCAGACCCGACTCCAATCCGGCGAGGTTTTCAGCGTGGTGACCCGGGTTTCCGAAGGCACGATCACCGGACCGTCTCCGGAGTCATCTCGTCCTTGAACTGCAGGCAGGTCTTGGGATCTCATTGGCCCGAAACATCAAGACACCGTGAAACGCTTTTCCATTCCTCTCCTTGCCGTTGCAGCGACGATCATGGCCGTCACGGCCGGATGCGCCTCCCACTCCAAATCCAAGGCTTCTCTATCGATCGAGCAAATCATGGAAGAGGGATTCAAGGGCAAGACATCTCTGAGCGCCCGCATCTCCAAGGGGCAGGGCAATGAAGACGACTTCAAGAAGATGGCCTTTCTGACCAAGGAATTGACCCTCAATAAACCCTCGAAGGGCGACCTCTCCAGTTGGACTGAGAAGACCACCGCTCTCAAAGTCGCTGCAGACTCCCTCGCCGCCGGAAAGCCCGGTGCGCTGGATGGCTTCAAGACGGCCGTGAACTGCAAGGCCTGCCATTCTGTGCACAAGGGGGACTGATCGATTAGGTCGCTTATCTGGGCTTTTCAATGAAGGGCTACCCCGTTTGGGGTGGCCTTTTTTGTGCCCAGAAAAAGTGATACAGATCGCCAGTACTTCTCACCCCATTGCTCAGAGCTTCTTCAGGACGAAGGCATCGGCATCAAATTCTGCGGTGCCTGAATCGGCGCGCAGTTCGGCATGGAGGATAATCTCTCGCGGCGATTGGCCGTTTTCCACCATGGGTCCGCCGGGCCTGCGGCGTCCGCCTTCGCCGCGAGCCGGAATCGAAATATCACGTTTCAGAAGGGTCCAGTCAGCGGTACCCGTCACACTTTGAAGCGGAGTGGATCCCTCATCGAATCGTTGCCCTCTGCGCCCCCATTCTACGTCGAGGCAGACCCCAAATCCAGAAACCGATCGGGTGCGCACTCGGGCCTCCCATTGGTAGAGACCGGGAGCTAGCAGAATTCGTTTTTGGAGTGACGTCCGGCCTTCAGCGGCAGAGGCGGCGACACGAAAGACCAAAGTGCCCTCGTCGTCCGCGATCGGAGTTGCAGGACCTTCTTGATCAGGGGAAGGGGACGACCATTCGGTCAAGTGCATGCGACCCTCGTTGTCAAACTCGCCCGACTGGGGTGGTTGGTAGCGCTGACCTGCAAAGGCAGCCATCCGTTGCCGAATCCTCTGCCGGGTGGAGTCGACGGCGCGTTGCACCGGCGGCAATTCGGCCTCTCGGCCCTCCAGGATAAGTCTCTCCCGCAGGCGGGATTGCGCGTTACTGAATACCGCATCCACAAACTGCGGTCGGAACACAGTGTTAGTCAGGTCCCGCATACGATGACTCACTCCATCTGCCATGACCGGAATAGAAAAAAGCCGTTGGCCGAGAAGGCTACTCAAGGGGGGGGTAAACGATCCCCGAGGGGTTCGCCAGAGTTGATCCATCCCATGCGGCATGAGTACCAAGCGGTCGGAAGCCGGCACATGGTACACTCGATAGTTGTTACGGTTCCGTAGGTAGCCATCCCAATCGTCTAGCAGGATTTGCAGAGCCCCGAGCGTGGTAATGCGATCGATGTCTAGATGCCGTGATACCTGCTGCAGGCGCTCGGCCGGATCCAGCACAGCGAGGGACTGACGCAAGGCGATGAGGTCTGACCAATCGGGAGCCCCCTCGCCGGAATCCCGCTCAAGATTGGTGTCTAAGTCCTTCAGGAACCCCGGGTCATAAAAATTCCCTTTCGACGACCCGAAATGCTGCTTCAGGAAGGCCTTGTCCCAGCCACCCTTGAGCACATAAATGCCTAGGTAGCGACCATTCAGGGAGACGAGGGCTCGAGTGGCCCTGGGTGTCGGCAGGCCTGACTGGAGAAACATCTCCGAGGCCAACAGTTCATCGAGACGTGAGGCGTCCTGAACCGAGTTGTTGAGGTGCAGCTTGCGATGCCCGCCACAAGTTTGTCCGTCCTGGAACTTGCCGAAGTTCAAGGTGAGTGCCGGTAGATCATCCACGGGACGAAAGCTTCCGGCTGCCCCTTTGAGATGGATGGCGACATTGGTCCAAACTTGCCCACCGGCCCGCACGGTAGCTGAGGCATCTGAATCATTTTCTCGGTTCCAGGGACCACCCGATTTTCGGAGTTTGGCTAGATCGGCTCGGCGTACCTGAACCTCCCAATGCAGCACCGGCCCATCGAAGAGGGGTTCTCGAAGAATCTCGGCTGAGGTGGTTCCGGCATAGGCCAAGTAGCTGGTGAACCCGGGTAGCAGACTCAGGAATAAACCGAGGAACAACAGACCGGTTATTAGGGACGGCCGGAGTGGGCACCGGGTCTTAGGGATTCGGTCGGCAGGCGTTTTCAACGGGGGATGGGTCGATTTAAACAAAAGCCCCGCCGGAGGGGCGGGGCTTTGATTTCATACTTCAGACTATGGCTTCTTCGCCTTCCAAGAAACCATTGAGCTGCCGTAGACGCGTCGGGTGACGCATCTTACGTAGAGCCTTGGCCTCGATCTGACGGATACGCTCGCGAGTCACCTTGAATTGCTTGCCCACCTCTTCAAGGGTGCGGCTGTAGCCGTCCAAAAGGCCAAACCGCAGCTCAAGAACCTTGCGCTCGCGTTCGGTTAGGGAGTCAAGCACGTCAGCCAGCTTCGCTTTCAGCAAGCTGTAGCTGGTCATGTCGGACGGGTTCTCGGCGGCCTTGTCTTCGATGAAATCACCGAAGTTGGTGTCGTCTGAGTCGCCCACGGGGCTTTGCAGCGAGATGGGCTGCTGGGCCATCTTGAGAACGGCCCGGACCCGTTCGACCGGCATTTGCATCTCATCGGCGATCTCCTCAGGGGTCGGTTCGCGGCCGAAGTCCTGAATCAACTGCTTCTGCACGCGCATTAGCTTGTTGATCGTCTCGATCATGTGCACCGGGATGCGAATCGTGCGCGCCTGGTCCGCGATGGAACGGGTGATGGCTTGGCGGATCCACCAAGTCGCATACGTCGAGAACTTATAGCCCCGGCGGTACTCGAACTTCTCGACCGCCTTCATGAGGCCCATGTTGCCCTCTTGAATGAGATCGAGGAAGGAGAGGCCTCGGTTCGTGTACTTCTTGGCGATGGAGATCACCAAGCGGAGGTTGGCTTCGACCATCTCGGTCTTGGCTTGCAGTGCCTTCCGCTCGAAGTGCTTCAACTGACTGAAGGCGGTGGTGTACTCGTCCAGCGACATGCGGACGAATTCCTCCAACGCTTTGATTTTCCGCTCCTCGGCATGAATAATAGCCTGGGCTTGGACGGAACGCTTCTGGGGCTCGAGCTCCTTGATGGAACGGACGGACGTCTGGAACTTCTCGTGAATGTTCTCCGCCACCAGAGACATTTCCTCGATGACCTTCTGCTTGTAGTAGAATTTCGGGAAAGATTTCTGGAGTTTGTCGTCGAGCTTCTTGAACTCGGCGATGATTTTCTCCCGCTTTACCTTGGATTCCTGATCTTGCAGTTCACGCCAAAACTCGTCGACCTGTTGGTCGATGCCGCGGACGTCTTTGGTAAGTTTGCGGAGCGTCTTTAAGTGCTCCTCGCGGATCTCAATTTTCTTGTCGACGATGACCCGGTCAAAACGCTCCTTGGGCGGTTCCGAGGTGAGCTTTTCGGCCAGTGCGATGTGCTCTTTGCCGGCGAAGCCGAACGAATAGATGATTCGCTTGACCTCGTTTTCGTTTTCCTCAATTCGCTTGGAGATCTCTACCTCTTGCTCGCGAGTTAGCAGCGGGACCTGGCCCATCTGCTTGAGGTACATGCGGACGGGATCGTCTAAGATGTCGAGCCGCGACTTGTCTTCTTCCTCTTCTTGTTCGGCCGCCTTGGGACGGTCTACCTCGGCTTGATCAACGATCTCAATCTCGAGGTTACGGAGCTTGATGTAGATCTCGTCCATCTCCTCCGGGGACATGGGCGTGTCGGCCAGAACGTCACCGATATCGCTGTGAGTCAGGTAGCCTTGTTCTTGAGATTGGCGAACCAGTTCCTTGATCTTCTCGGTGATGTCCACACCGGAGGCGTTCTTGACGGTGCCGATGTTCGGGGTAGGTCCATCACCGTCGCCAGCAGCCAACTGAGCGAGTTGGCTAGCCGTGGGCCCGATGGGCATGGGCGTCTCCTTCGGTACGATGATGTCCGACTCGTTCTCTTCAGCGTCAGCGGCTTTCTTGGGCCGACGATCTCCCTTTTCAGCCTTCGCAGCCGCGATGGGCTTGGAAGGCTTTGCTGGTTTGGCAGTCACCAATGAAGGGGAAGAAGTCGCCTTTTCAGCGGCGGCCTTAGGAGCAGCGGCCTTAGGAGCAGCGGCCTTAGGAGCAGCGGCCTTAGGAGCAGCGGCCTTAGGAGCAGCGGCCTTAGGAGCAGCGGCCTTAGGAGCAGCGGC